>DAINRK010000004.1:16009-33803 GCA_036741855.1 Anaerolineales bacterium | reverse complement strand
AAGCCGACGCCTGTTCCGGTTCAAAAAGTGACTCCCCAACCCAAACCGACTGCAGTCCCCACCAAGCCAGCAACCCGTGCAGTGTCCGAACCTGTTTCAGCCTACGAGATAGCAACCGATTTTGCAGATATGCCGCCTCCGCCTGATAACTTTCCTGATGACTGGGATACCCAATGGCAGCCATCTTTTGAAAACGCCGAGATCGCCGCGCGCGGCGAACCAAAAGCAAACGGTAACTCTGTCAGCGAGCCGCGCGATTTGGTCTCAGATCCGTTAAACGATGTGGAAGAGGACACAGCTGGATCAACAGTTGGCAAGCAGGAGCCGATAGCGGTCGCGTATGAAGGATTGGTAGTCCAGCCTATTGAGTCTCTCCCAAATGAGACACTTTCCATGCCACCCTCACTATATGTTCCACTTGCAAAAGAAGAAAAAGACAAGGAACATCGTCCACAACAAATCACGGTAACTCTGCGTTCGACAGGTGATAAGGAATGGGATAAACGCAGAATCAAAACAATTTTTGGAACGTTGATATCATTCCACGGGCGCGACCGATTCAGTTTCCAAATCTTCGAGGATGGCTCTGGTCACCTAATCGATTTCCCCAATGACACGACGCGTGTCTGCCCCGAAATGCTCGAACGCCTAAAGAAGTTAATGGGACAGGAAAGTTGGCGTGTGGAGGAGATTACGTTTCAATAACCTCTCACGGCATTACATCGTTCACAATCCTCCCGCTCACAAAGCAACGCGAGCGGGTCTTTTCTTATCATTTCCTTAACCGCGTCAAATAATCTTTTGAGGGGCAGAGCCTGAATGAAGGCGTCGCCTACCTCCACGCGTCGTGTATCTGGCTTGATATATTCCTCGATGGCTTGAAAGCCTGATGAATCCCCTGGATAGCCGGGACATTCCACCACGCGGTTTTCGACCAAAGCCCAGCGGACGAATTGCGGGCGTCCAGCCAGTTTTTCAGCGTAATGGATACTTGTATTCACTGTGTTGTCAACGTTGATTAATACAACCCATCCGTCCTGTTCTGCCAATACCCCAATGGGAGCCAGAGGCTCATAAAGAGTTTGAGTTACCAACGCCTGGTCCACGCCAGAGCCACCAAAGGAAAGAATCGGGTGCGATGTACGAATAGAACCTTCTTGTTGCAGCAATATCCATGGCAGAATACCAATCATTTTATCCGGGGGCATCGCGATCTGAAATGGTTCTGCCCTTTTATTGTTATCACGGTCACTTCCGTAGGTGATCCCATTGTTGGGAGGACCAACTTCAGGCGTGACCATCGTGTTATATGTAAATGTCGGCATGAGCAGCCCATTGAAAGATGCCAGCATGACTTGTAAGACAGTAGCCGCGCCCCCTTCTACCTCACCAAATCTTCTAAAAGCCGCATGCGCAATAACAGGTCTATCTGCTAGATTCAAATTTCCAAATGCAGATTTTAGCTCATCGTATGTGAGCATCTTATTTGCCTTTCCATTCGGGCTTGCGCTTTTCGACAAATGCCTTCATGCCTTCCTTCTGGTCCTCACTGCCAAACAAATTGTAGAAGACCTGCTTCTCTTCAGCGAGACCATCACTGAGGAAGCGTTCGTATGATTGATTGATCATCTTCTTTGCAGCTTGAACCGCCAGTGGGGCGCGCGAGGCGATTTCTTCCGCCAACTTCAATGCTGCATTCAAGTAATCGCTAACAGGCATGACATGATTTACCAATCCAAATTGCAAAGCCTCCTGAGCGGATAATGTGCGGTTGTTAAGGATCATCTCCATTGCAATAGCTTTCCCCGCGGCACGGGTCAACCGCTGCGTGCCGCCTGCACCAGGGATGACGCCTATCGTGATCTCAGGCTGTCCAAACTTTGCTGATTCGGAGGCAACGATCATGTCGCAGGATAATGCAAGCTCACACCCACCACCTAAAGCAAAACCTGATACTGCCGCAATGACAGGTTTCTTTATTGTGCGAATTCGGCCAAACACAGCGACATGGTCTGTATCCATCATCTGATGAATGGATTTATCAGCCATTTCTTTGATATCTGCACCTGCGGCAAAGGCTTTTTCATTGCCTGAAATCACCATGGCGCGGATCTCATCGTTTTTATCGAATGCCTCCAGCGCATCCATAAGTTCTCGCATGAGTTGGTTGTTAAGCGCGTTCATCGCGTGCGGTCGATTAAACGTGATAAGACCAACTCGTCCATGGGTTTCGGTTAGGATCATTTCGTAGGGCATGAAAGCTCCTCCAATCCATTGCGAGTGTGTTTTTTGCGAAGCAATCTCCTATTCAATGAGGAGATTGCTTTGTCGGGAAGAGCACCCTCCTCGCAATGACATATGCTTGGATTCTACACGAGAAGCAAAATTATGCTACGATTGAATTGACAATCACAAAGGAGACACAATGACCACACTGACGAATATCATGATCGCGATCGTCGCAGTCTTGCATCTCGGCTTTCTTGTACTTGAAATGTTCCTTTGGGATCATCCATTTGGAAGAGAAAGATTTAAGATGACGCCGGAGTATTCGCGTGCGTCTGCATCCCTCGCCGCAAATCAGGGTCTCTATAATGGATTCCTCGCGGCAGGTTTGATATGGGGACTTTGGACAGGTCAGTTCGCCGTGAAAATGTTCTTTTTGATCTGCGTCGTCGTTGCAGGAATCTATGGTGGCGTCACGACCAGACGTACGATTTTATATGTTCAAGCCTTGCCAGGATTGCTCGCGCTGCTTCTGTTGTATTTTTCCAGATGAACTCTGCTCAGTGGATTAAACTCGCGGCACGCGCAGGCATCACTGGTCCTCTTATTTTTGGAATTGCCCTGATATCCCTCACCATTCTCAAATACAATTTTTTACTTTCGCTTGGATGGCATCCGCTCCGAGCGCCCACGTTTGATTGGCCCAGCGGATTAGCACTCGGTGAATATGGTTGGATCATGACCGCAACATTTATTCTCAGCGGACTCATGATGATTCTTTTCGCCTCAGGACTGTACCTCAGCCTTTTTCCTATCCGGCTGGCTCGCATTGGTACTCTTCTCCTTGCCTTTGCCGGGCTTGCCCTGATGGGTTTAGCCTTTATTACAGACCCAACGCTTACTACTACAGTCCGCTCGTGGCATGGACTCCTGCATGACTCATCCTTTGTGTTGCTTGGGCTCACTTTCCCGCCAGCAATGATCCTTCTCGGATTTGCATTTCGCCATGATCGATACTGGAATAATTTATCCTATTACACATGGACCACAGTCGCGCTGGCCCTTCCAACTTTCTGGCTCAAAGGCGCGGCATTTTATATTTTTTTGCTCGCAGTCTTGATCTGGTGTGAGGTCATTGCCTTCCGCTTGAGCAAACATAAAAGTCATACTATTTAACATCAATGTGACATTCGCGGGAATCTTATGGTTTTCAAGCTACGTTAACTGATTTATCCTCAATGGGAATATTTGTGGTCTCTTTTAATCGAATGTACCCTCAGTTGACTCTCAAGTAAAATCTCTGTATAGTATTGATATCTAACAAAGGAGAGGAAAATGGCGGAAAAACAATCGAGAAAAATCAAGGACCTGGAGAGTCAAAAGCAGCTGGCTGCTGCCAAGGCGTACTTTGGTGCCAATATCCTTTTGGTTACTCCGCCTGTAAAGCGCGCTGCATATTCAGATCGAATGGCGTGGGTGCTCGCCTCCATGTGTCATCTGGTCTATGACAAGTTTGAAGATGGTGGCAAGACAAAGGCACTGCTGCTCAAGAAGCTTGCTGGTGGCGGCTTCAAATGGGTTAATGGTTTTTCTTCAAAGGAAACAGGAACACAGGCCTTCTTAGTAGTTAAGGACGATCTCTCCTACGCTGTCCTTGCTTTTCGAGGTACGGAGCAAAACTGGCTTGATATCCAAACAGATTTGCGCTCCAGACGTGTTAAAACGCCAAAGGGCAAAATACACGTGGGGTTTAGAAACGCATTTGCAAGCATCGAGCCAGATATTAGAAGGAGTCTGTCGCGGGTAGACGGAATTCCCCTATATATCACCGGGCATTCGCTCGGCGGGGCGCTTGCCACCGTCGCGACACAAATTCTCGAATGGGATTCTCGATTCACAGATCAGATCGCTGCCTGTTATACGTTTGGAAGCCCCCGCGTTGGAAACGATGAATATGATCGTAGTATCAAATCCATGTTTTATCGCGTGGTGAACACGACGGATGTGGTCACAATTGTGCCCCTGTTATTGATGGGATTTGTTCATGTGGGTGATGTACGCTTCCTAATGCGTAACATGGGAGAGTTCAAGCGCAGTATCCCATTTTCTAGACGTCTGTTCTACTTTCTGGGCGCAGGCCTGCTCAAATTATTCAAACCTTGGGTGGAAGACCATGCAATTTTAGAGTATAGAAGAAAACTGGAAGCGGTCGCACAAGACCGAAACGTGAAACTGTATTTTGATCCTTCTCCGCAGGGAAAGTAACTTTTATCTAAGTGGTGATCAGTATGTGTGTCCGTTGCTTCTTTCAAGAAGTATGTCTTCCAGTTCAGCCGTATTATTTAGAATATAGTCTGCGCCCATTCTGAGCAATTCCGTTTCCTCCCCAAAACCGCATAGCACACCGACAGTCTGCGCGCCTGCAGATTTGCCAGCGCGCATATCGACGGTCGTATCACCGATCATGAGGCACTCCTCAGGTTTGACTCCCATCTTCTGAGCGGCGAGCAGGATCGGGTCCGGGTATGGTTTCGTTCGTTTTGCAGAGAGACCTGTTATGACGGCATCGAAGTATTTTGGCAAATCGAACTTTTCCAGAAAACGCATCGTACCTCTTTCATCCCGTGCGCTGACGACGGACATTGGATAACGCCCCTTGAGTCGGCTAAGCAATAAGTCTACACCGGGAACGAGGAGAAATTGCTTATCCGGCCACTTCCGATTTCGAGATATCCAATTGATCAACGCAAACAATTCATCATCAAAGCCGATTGTATCGGTCATCCCCAAAAGGGCATTCCCAGGTGCCTCAGCCCACATGACCAGTCGTCGTGCGATTTGCTTCGGCTCTCGGAAGAAAATCCCAGGCAGAAAGTCGGAAAGATGGCTTGAGTACAGGTCATCTGTGTCACTCAATGTCCCATCCACATCGAAACAAAGGGCCTTAATGCGAGGGATATCCAGTGGCATGGGACAATTGTACTCGCAGTTCTCCGCAATTGAATATGCTATACTCTGTTTATTCGTGCGTGGTATCATTTAAGAAGGAATTGACTGGACATTATGTCGCTGCAGCAGGAACAGGATCGTACAAAGGCCCAACTAGAACTCCTTTACCACGTCAGCCGCCAGGTAGCAACTGCTCTTGACCTGCGGACGGTTCTTCAGCGCGTGTTATATGAAGCTATTCAAAATGTGGGGGGTGAGCGTTGTAGTGTGATCGTACTGGATGATGCCGGCAAGGCTGTGGATGCCACTATTGTGTATGGCACACAGCTTCACGAGCATACTACACAGCAAATGCGTGACACCATGGAACGAGGCCTGGCAGGGTGGGTCACTCGGAATCGCAAAGGCGCTCTAGTCCTTGACACCAGTAAGGATGAACGGTGGGTAAGGCGCCCAGATGATGCCGCAGATCGTTCCGGTGCAAAGTCAGCGATTTGCGTTCCCCTGCAGGCGCGTGAGAATTTGGTGGGCGTTCTAACCCTTGTACATCCGGCCCCGAATGCATTTAAAGAAGAACAGCTTGACCTAATGCAGGCCATTGCTGATCAGGCTGGCGTTGCCATTCTCAACGCGCGGCTATATACCGAGAGTCAACGGCAGGCGCGTGTGATGACTGCTCTGGCCGAAGGCGCAGCCGCGATGAATGCCTCGCTTCGTATGGAGGATGTATATCAGCGCACGCTTATTCAAATGATGCAGGCCTTACAGGTGGAAACAGTTGCACTCGGTATGCTGGATGGCGAGAATATTATCTTCCGCGCGGCTGCGGGACATAACGCGGGGAACATCCTGGGGCGCAAGATCCCGCTTGGTGAGGGAATTGCAGGTAACGCAGCGCGAGAGGGAAGGGGTGTCGTTGTACAAAACGTCAGCCAGGATAAATATTATAGTGATGCGGACAAGTTTGGGGGTGTTGAGACTCGGGCGGTCCTCGTCGCGCCGATCCAGGCTCAGGGACGGGTAATCGGAATTCTCGAAGCGATCAACCCGGTTGCCAAATCATTTGATCCGGATGCACTTCTGGTTATGACTGGTATTGGTGGTCTTGCAGGCACGACGATCCAAAATGCGCAGTTGTTTGAACGGCTGCAAGCCGCGCATCAGCGTTATCGCGAATTGTTCGACGATAGCATTGACCCTATGATTATCACAGATTGGGACGGACGCATCCTGGAAGCCAACCGCCAAGCGGTTTTGCTAAGCGGATATACCGATGAAGCGTTGCGCAATCTCTCCATTAATCAACTTCATGAGGTGAATTGGAACAAGACTGGCGTTGAGTTTGAAATTCTGCGTGAGAATCGTACGAGTTCGTATGAGTCATCTCTTCATAAACAGGACGAATCGCACACTCCAGTTGAAGTACACGCCCGCCGCGTAGAGTTCGATGAAACCGATTCGATCCAATGGATCTTGCGGGATATTACTGAACGCAAGGAACTCGATGGCTTGCGTGAAGACCTGACTTCCATGATCTACCATGACCTGCGCTCGCCGTTAGGAAATATTGTCTCCAGTTTGGATGTGCTCTACAGTATGGTGCCCGATGATGACAAGGAAACGGTTCTTTCCATATTGAAGATTGCAGAGAACTCAACCGACCGAATCCAACGCCTTGTCAGCTCTTTATTGGATGTAAACAGACTCGAGTCGGGTCAGCCTGTGGCAGACCAGAAAGTTGTCGACTCGCTTAAACTGATTAAGAATGCAGTTCGCGATGTGGATCCTGTTGCCAAAGGGAGACGACAGACGTTCGTTTTGGAGTTGCCCGAAGAACTTCCATCCATTTGGGTGGATGAAGATATGGCGCGCCGGGTCTTAATTAACTTGATGGAGAATGCAAGCAAATTTACACAAACTGATGAGACGCTCGAAGTAGGAGCGCGGCATGAAGAAAATTGGGTGCACATGTGGGTGAAGGATAATGGTCGCGGAATTCCTCCTGCAGAACAGGATAGAATCTTCGATAAGTTCACACGCTTACGCGGGACTAGCAAAACCGGCGGACTTGGAATCGGACTGGCATTCTGCCGTCTGGCTGTGCAGGGACATGGTGGGAAAATCTGGGTGGAGAGCGAACAGGATAAAGGTGCAACATTCCATTTTACTTTTCCAACCGCGACAGATGTACAGTTAGCAACCAGTGCAGATAAAAAATAGGAGAGCCTGGATAAATGGAATCAATCGGGAAGAACGTTTATATCGAAGATAAATATCTTGGCGTGACGTTAGGTGTGATCAGCCAGCCACGAGGTTTGATCCAGATCGATGCACCACCTTCGCCAGAAGATGGACGGTCATGGCGCGCCTCTTTAATGGGAATGGGCAACGGGCCCGAACGCGTGTTGATCAATCTGGATGCCCATCCAGACCGTACCCTGGGCGTCCGCGCCATGGATTGCACAGTGATCGCGCATGAGAAAACCTCGCAAGCCTTTCGTAATCGTCCGAATACCTTCAAAGCGCAGGGCGATGAAACCGGATCCAATTGGGAGGCAATCCCCGGGCTTGGAAGCGTTCGGTGGTCACCGCCGGAAATTTCCTTTGTAGATCAGATGTCACTGTATTGGAGCGAAACTCCAATTGTCCTTGAAAGTCATCCAGGTCCCACCTCTGGTGCGATCTGGGTCATTTTGCCGGATGAGAAAATCGTTTTCATCGGTGATGCAGTAATAAAGGGCCAGCCTCCCTTTCTTGCTTATGCCAATCTGCCTGAATGGATTGAAACATTGAATAGTTTGATGGAACCCAAATTCAAGGGTTTCACCATTGTTAGCAGCCGCAGTGGTATTGTGAATCAGCAAGTCATTCGGCAGCAACTCGCATGGCTCAAACGGATCCATGACAGATTGGAAAAACTTGGGAAGAAAAAACCAGCAGCTGCTGCCACAGATAAACTTGCAGAGCAGCTCCTCAAAGATTTCAGGGCCCCTGCCGAGCGCAAGAAACAGTATTTGCATCGTTTGCGGTACGGGTTGAATCATTATTATATGCGTCACTATCACCCTTCTTCACGTCATTCGTTGGAAGAATCGTGACTGCACAACCTCTATTTGAAGTGACACGTGGACGGATTATCGAGTCTGTCCACTACGGCTCGATTGCCGTTGTAGATTCAAGCGGCAAACTGATTTCATCTTATGGCGACCCAAATGCGGTCGTTTTTTTACGCTCAAGTGCAAAGCCTTTTCAAGCCATCCCGTTTGTGGAGCATGGTGGTGTCGAACATTACGGTTTTACGTCGCGCGAACTTTCGATCTCCTGTGCTTCTCATGAAGGCAGCGACCTGCATGTTCAGACGATTGAAGCAATGCAAAAGAAAATCGGGTTGGAAGAAAACCAGTTGCAGTGTGGAACACATATGCCTAGTGATGCAACTGCATTCAAATCTTTTGTAGCGAAGGGTCAACATCCTGGGCCCAACCGCAATAACTGTTCAGGGAAGCATACAGCCATGCTTGCCTATGCCAAGATGCGTGGACTCTCCCTGGATGATTATCTTGACATCAACCATCCCATTCAACAGGATATTCTCGGTACATTCTCAGACTTGTGCCTGATTCCGTCTCAAGAAGTTGAACTTGGCATTGACGGTTGTTCCGCGCCCAATTTTGCCGTGCCGTTACATAAAGCAGCATTGGGGTTTGCGCGCCTATGTGACCCGCGCGAGCTTCCTGAAGCCCGCGCGGTTTCATGTCGCAAAATTACATCAGCGATGACATCTCACCCCGAAATGGTGAGCGGATATGGGGAATTTGATGAACAGTTGATGAGGGTGGGTGAGGGGAAAATTGTCTGCAAGCGCGGCGCGGAGGGATATCAGATCATAGGGCTTTTGCCTGGCGTATTAAGTTCAGATTCACCTGGGATTGGGATCGCGCTTAAGGTTTCAGATGGTGATGCCCCAAACATGGGGTCGAATCTGGAATCGAAAAATCGGGTTCGCCCGGCTGTGACGGTTGAGGTTCTCCGTCAGCTAGGAGCCCTTTCATCGAAACAGGAACAGGCCCTGGCTGGGTTCGGACCGCAGAGGCCTGTCAAGAATCTGCGTGGCATAGTCACAGGGCAATCGCGCCCGGTATTTGAGCTTTAATTTAACAGCACTTCAAGCGTGGAATTGTTCTCAGTAATGCGGGTGGCAAGCACACGACCGATCCACTGATGCAGATGAAAGGAAAGTTCGGGGTCATCATGCATCATCCTTTCATAGGACTCCAAAGAAAGCCGATATAAAACACTGGGCTCTGAAACCACGACGGTCGCGGTGCGCGGTTGTTTGAGGAAGAGTCCCATTTCGCCGACCATCGTCCCGCCACGCTGGCTCTTGAGTCGGATGAACTTGCCCCTCGACATTTCCAGTCGTGTTGTTACTTCTCCTGAATCAATGAAATACATGCAATCTGGCGGGTCTCCCTGGTTGATCAGGATATGATATTGCTGGCCTTCTTCGCGCTCAAGGTAGTCCATGAACTTCTCCACCTGTTCTGGAGCGGGAAGTAGCTTTCGCAGCTGACCTCTCAGACTACCGGCGCGGATTATGGAGGAGCCGCCTTCTTCGAGCAATAATTTCGATTCGCACCATTCCATCCCATAATCCATGGTAGGGAAGATACGTATCATATCTTCCTGCTCATCAATGCCATTGCGCGCCAATCTGGATCTGATGTCTTTATCCGCTTCGGTCAAAACCAGATGGAACTGATGAGCAGCAGCCATCTGTTTCAGGCGCACAAATCCAAAAAGAGCAGATGCATCCAAGGCGCTGACATGGTGAAAGTCCAGGATCAGGAAGCGCAGTTTGTCTTGGGCGGAGTCTTTTACACGCGCGCTTACTTGGCTCACCAGGCTTTGCGATGTACCGAAGAAGATGAATCCCTGCAGGCGCAGGATGAGGATGCGATCTCCGGACTCTTTGATCAACTGCCGCTGTTCGAAAGGCCGTTCCACATTGCTTTGATACGACTTGCCGGTCAGCGTGTCCTTAACAATACCAATTCGGCTGTAATTAACGACGAAAAGAATGATGGCAATAGCGATCCCTGTGCCTACGCCTTCGAGAAAGCCCACCGCACCCACGACGATGAGGATCACCCAAACCAGGGCATAGTCAACACGTGGCAGCTGAAACCATGCATCGTACAGCCATTCTGTTAGAAAGGACAGACCCACAAAGAGGATCAGGCCTCCCGCCATCATCTTCGGGATGAAGGAAAGCAACGATGCACCAAACAAAAGGGCGAGTCCGGTCACAGAAGCGCCGAAAATTGGCACAAGGCGATTTGAGATTCCCATGCGAAACGCGAGCGAGGAAATGCCCAAATAGTGATATCCTACAGATCCTCCTGCCAACCCACCGGCAACGTTGGCAATGCCGGTCGAGATCAATTCGCGGTTCAGGTCCACATCCTTTTGCGCTATCAATTCCAGTGCGCTGGCATTGAGCAGTAGGGCGACCAGGCTGATAATGGCAACCGCGAAAATATTGGTGAGTTGACTTGCAATCAGGTTCCAATCGACTTGTGCGAGAAGAGATAGGTCCAATGGCTTCAACAGTGTTCCCTGGGGAAAAGGTCCCAGCAGCCAGCCCATCTCCCGCGCTTCTTCCAGGTTATACCCGCTGATCCAAATACCAAGGTAAAAAACAATTACCGCAGCAAGGAGCAAGGCTGGGTATGTGAGGATATGTGTGGAACGGCGCGAGGCAATCAACACGCTTGCTCCAAAAAGAAAGCCTGGTACCCACAGCACTATATTTTCGGGCTGGAGCAGAATACCCAGGTTTGACATGCCAGGCGTACTTCCGAGCATGACTCCCAGTGCCCCTTGCGTAAGCAATAAGCCGGTGCCAGCGACAAAGCCCCCTACTACGGGATAAGGAATGAAACGTACCAGACGACTCAATTTAAAACCACCGATCAATACAAAGAACAGACCCGAAATGACAGAAGTTAGAATGACTGTCATGACAACTGTGGCAAATTTCATTTCAGCAGATGCATCACCCATATGCGCGCCAATCGCTAGCGCAGTGAGACCCAGAATTGCTGCGGGACTGTCTTGTGGACCACCGAACATGCCAGGTACCGAACTCGTCAACCCAATAATTACTTGCATAATCAATGCACCGAACATTACCATTCCAATGCCTGCGCTGACAAAGGAGGTCAGACCCTCGCTTGAGAATATCAAGAGGGCGAATGAAATGGTTAGTGGAAGAACAATGACGCCTCCAATCAAACCAATGCTCATAACCGGAACCAGTTCACGGAAATTCAATTGACGTGACACGCCTGAAGTCCTCACCTCATTCTATAATGGTTGTTTGAAGATAACAACACCAATGTGCCAATTGCGTATCCAGATATTTTGAGTGATTTTGAAGATCTATTTAATGCAAAATTTGGGATATATCCAAGATGGTCATGCTATAACTTAATGACTATCTCATGACAGTACTCAAGGCTGCCGTATTTGCGGATAAAGGGTGTTACAATGCCCTTCGATATCAACACCATCTCTGAGAGTGAGTATATGGCTTCCACTGGGGACCGCATTTTACTCGTCGAAAATGACCCTGAAATCAGTGATATCATCGCTCGACAAGCCTTGAAATCCGTTGGATATTGGGTGGATGTCGTTCAGGATTCGTCCTCTGCCATCCAACACTCGCTCCAAACTCCCCCAGATCTTATTATCGCAGATTTGAATCTACCTGGCTTGAGCGCAAAAGACCTGCTTGTGGCGCTCAACTCGCAGGGTGTTAATACTCCCTTACTTGTCATTGCAAACAAGGGACAGGAACAGGATATTATTCAGGCCTTTCGCCTTGGTGCAGCAGATTATCTCTTATGGCCCGCTCATGATACCGAAGTGGTTTCAGTCGTAGAGCGCGTGCTCCAGCGTGTTCATGAGATTCATGACCGCCAGCGGCTCGACTTAAAGTTGAGTGAAACAAACCAGGAATTACAACGTACTGTGCGCGAGTTGACAGCCATTATTAACATTGGCAAGGCGGTCATTTCCATCACAGATCAGCGTTTTTTGTTCCAAAAGATTGTCGATGGTGCAATTCAGGTTTCCGAAGCAAATATTGCCTGGCTCCTTGTACGGAGCGAAAAAAGAAAAAACTTCTTACTCACCGCGCATCGCGGACTCCCTGAAACATGGTCCTCTAAAATGAATATGACCCTGGAAGATGGCATCAGCGGGCTAGTGGCTCTTTCAGGAGAGACATTATCCATTGCTGGGGATGCAATGCTCAAATTCAGGGTTGCGAATTTGGGCAAGGCTGCCTGTGCAGTGCCAATCAAAGTTCAAAAGGAAGTAATCGGAATGCTGGTCGTTGTACGTAAAGAAGGGCAGCCGTTTGAAAAGCTTGAGCAGACCTTACTTGAGGCGGTGGCAGTTTACGCTTCCATTTCGCTAGTGAATGCTAGATTGTTCCGCGCCTTGAATGACTCGATGCAAGCATCCAAAAATGGAGAAAAACAGCAAAATGCCCTGCTCGAATCGATCCGTAGTTCCATCGCAGAGGAGTTGCAAGCTGCAACTTATCCGATAGATTTATTGTTGACTGAGAAACAGGGCAAGCTGCTGGAATATCAACGGCAGGCCCTGCAAACGGCTCGCGCTGCTCTTCAAAGATTGGCGCGCGCAGCAGAAAAGACCACACCGCCAGTTCCTATTAGACTAAAAAAGCAGTAAAATCCTCTCACCTCTATGTCGAAGCCTGATTTGATCCTGCTCGCGCTGGAAGACCCAGCAATTCTGAGATTGATGGATAGTGCATTACACGCTGTCAAATATGAAACTGCAATTGCTAAAGATACTCAAGCAATGAGCAGAATCCTACAGGAAGCCAGCCCGGCGCTGGTGTTGATCGGGGAAAAATTTGGCGGGCATGATAGCTTGAAGATTTCCAAGGAATTACTCGAGCGATTTCCCACCCTGCCGATTCTGATCTACACACAAAAGGCAACCACGGAATTAACGAAAGGCATTTTCCGGCTTGGTCTGAGCGGCTACATTTCCCCTCCCCTTAAAACACAGGATATCATTGATGCTGTTGAAAACAGCCTAAGAAATGCCCATCGGCTAGGTGACTGGCTCCGCCATGAGGTCAAATTAACGACTGCTTCACTGGAAAAACGTGCTCAGATTTCTGAAGCCGAACGGTTGCGCCTGGAATCTGTCTTTAATAACATCCAGGATAGTGTAATGATCCTGGATCGAGTCAAGAACATTCTTTTAGTGAACCCTGCCATGTGTCGGGCCTTCGGGCTGGACGGAAAATCATCAGTCGGCAAGCCTGTTCTCGATATTCTCGCGCATCCCGATCTACAGGCGCTCATTATGAGGGCCGATAATGAAGATCCACTAAAATATTACGAAGTCAGTTTTCCGGATGGCAGAGTAGGGAATGCCCAGATGACTGAAATCCGTGATGTGGGATATGCCATTACAATGCAGGATATTACTTATCTGAAAGAAATTGACAGGATCAGAAGTGAGTTCGTTCATACGGTTTCACATGATTTGCGCTCACCTCTCACGTCTGTGATTGGTTATGCGGAACTTGTGGAGCGTACAGGTTCACTGAATGAGAACCAGCGTGACTTTCTGAAACGCATTCAAGATAGCGTTCAGCATATCACAGATCTGATCAATGACCTGCTGGATTTAGGCAGTATTGAAGCTGGGCTGGATAGGCGGCGGGAATATGTTCACCTGGAAGGCATACTGCGCTATACGCTCGAAATGTTGCAGGGACAAATAAAATCCAAACAAATTAAGGTTCAAACGGACATTGCTTCCACCATTCCTGCTTTGCGCGCAAACCCTACACGCCTCAGGCAGGTCCTCGATAATGTTGTTGGGAATGCGATCAAATATTCACAAAACAATGGTGAAGTGAAGATATCCATCCATTCCGAAGGTGATCAAATCATTCTGCAAGTGGTAGATCAGGGTCCTGGAATTTCCCCCGCGGACCAGCCGCATATCTTCGATAAATTTTATCGTGGGAGTAATATTTCTTCCGATATTGCGGGATCAGGTTTGGGCCTTGCCATCGTGAAAACCATCGTGGAAAGTCATCAGGGGCGCATCTGGTTGGAATCCACCATAGGGAAAGGCAGTTCGTTCTTTATCGTTCTGCCCATCCACTCAGAACCTGTTCAAGTCGTAAAGAAATAAGAATTCATTTTTTCGGCAATTGCGAGAGGATGGAACTCTTCGGTCGCTTTTGAGGTACCGGATCCGGATCTATGCCGGACTTCATGCTGTCCAATTCAGAACTGAAGCGCATCCAGTCTTTTACCAGGATCACAAGATGGGGTGTTTTATCCTTAAAAAAGAATCTCGAAAGGAAAAAGCGCAGCATCACTGGCGAGATCGGATACCCATTCAGATCTACCACAATTGCTGTCTTGCCTGCAAGCGGCTCGAAGATATCCTGTACCCAGCCAGACATACTCTTGTGTGGGAAGAGATAATGCATTTCAGTTGTCGTCGTCCTTTTAATACGCTTGTATGAGATGTTGATGCGCATAAAAGGTGTGACGAGTTTCAAGTAATGAGGAAATGGCTGGACGTAAGCAAAGTACCGCAGGATCAAGAAGAAAAGACCGATCAGAATACACAATCCACCAATGCCTGCAAACAATTGCCATCGCCATGGAAGGAATTGTGCCATGGGTTCGATATATTCACTATAAGCCAGCGCGAACATTCCCAGCCCAAGGGTGATCATCGCGGGCCACCAGCGATTTAACATATGTTGATAAATGATCAGAGGATATTTGTGGCCGGCGCGCGCCATCGCTCAATCATCCTCGTTTGTTGGAAGTGTTAATTCGCTTCCCTCGTCCTCTTCACCCTTGCCACCGTTTAGTTGACTGCTCAACTGCCTGATGGCCTGTGATAGATGTGCACTGCGCAGGCTGAAAGTCACATCGCCACGCGTCTTCTCGATGATGCCGCGCGCAAGGTCTGTCTGACGGCGCAAACCACTTGTAATGGCGTCAGGGTAATCCATGGTCACCAGCACGGCATAGATCTCATCCATAATACTGAGTAGTCGTTCAGCTTCCTGCGAATAACCATGACGAAGAATATCCATGATTCTTCGGCGAAGTTCGCCAACGACTTCAGCTAGCCCGTTGAGATAAGTTGCCTCCTCCACGCCAAGCTCCTCAGGAGTCTGAAATGGCAGGTTCTGGATCAATGCACAGGTCACATTTGCTTCCACAAATTCTTTGAGGGCATCCTGTGAATATCCTGCATGATAAAGGTTGGGATGGCTTGCGAGTTCACCGCGCAGTCTATCTGCCAGGCTGCGTGCCTCCATCAATTGCGCTTCCATTATCTCTTTATCATTCCTGTGAACTGCACGAATGGCAAGTGAACATGCGCGGGTTAGTTGACGCGCCTGAACGAGTGCCTGGTCGCGCATGGCATTGCGAACGTCGAATTTTTGGCGGATGCGGTCGGCGATATTTTCGAGTTTATTCATAAAGACCTGCGCTTCCAGGATAATAAACGTTAAGGACGACCTTCCATTGAAGACCTAAGCCTTATGCCTTTGTGGAACGGGTCGCCCCCAGAGAAATGAGTTATTCTTTTGGCGGCTCAGGCGGATGATGGGGCCGAAATAAATTCTCTGCAAGCGAATTATTGAGAGGCACATTGATCTCACCAAAAGCAGCTTCATAACGCCCCAAATTTTCGGCGAGGGCTCGCAGCAATAATTTAGCGCTTAAAGGGCTCATAACCACGCGTGAGCGTATATTTGCGGTCGATTCACCTGGCAACATGTGAGCGAATTCAATGACAATATCAGCAGGGGAGTGCGATATGCGTGCCAGGTTTGTGTAGGCAAGTTCCATCCCATCCGGGATGATAATTTTTGGTCCGGCAGGTTGGGCGGGGTTGTTCGTGTTTGGGTTATTCGGTGCACCGGCTGGTTGGGGCGAAGAGGTACTCATTATTTTTCAGTCATCTCTCCCTTGGCTCAGCCGTCAAAATTGATGCTGGAGCCAGGAGAGAATGGGTCATTAGAACGGAATGTCGTCCTCAGCGGGAATTTCAGCGCTTTCCATGCCACCCATCATCGGACCTTCCATGCCATCACCGCGCGCAGACAGGAATCGAACGGTACCAGCTGTCACTTCGAAGGAGGAGCCGGCGGAGCCATCCTGCTTGGTCCAAATGCGTGGTCCACCTGTGACTTTATCAGGGGTTAGGCGCCCTTCGACCAGGACTTTCATTCCTTTTTTCACATATTGGTTGCAGACTTCTGCCTGTTTACCCCAGGTTGTGACGCGGAACCAGATGGTCTCTTTTACCTGCTCGCCATTGCCTGTGGTGTACTGGCGGTTGGTCGCGACAGAAAATGATGTGACTGCCTGACCTGAAGGCGTATAGCGCATTTCAGGATCCTTACCTACATTACCGACGATAATTATGGTGTGATACATGGGAGATCTCCTTTGGATTGAGGTACCCGCCGTATCTCGGCGGGGACAAATGAAACGATCCATCCATATTTTACCCGTTCTTCCTTGATTTGTTAACCAGCGAAACAAAAAAGATGGTTGAGTGTTCTCTGTGTAGGATCCAAATCTGCCTCGTTATCGTAAATTTGGACATAGGAAGAATGTGGATTATTCACCAAAGGAGTCAATTATGAGACTGACAGGTAAACATTATGGAATTCTATTAAGTGGCCTTGCAACTGCGTTACTTCATCTTTCGCTGTTTTCATACTTTAGCGCCCAGGGCAGACCGTTTGATCCAATTTTCTTGAACGGTTTCGGGTATCTTGCCTTGCTTGCTGCATACTTCCTGCCCATTCCATTTTTCCAGGAACGACACAGGTTAGTTTGGTGGGCACTGGTAGGTTATACCGTGCTCACGATTGTGCTTTGGCTAATCCTCGGTGATAAGAATTTCGTGGCTGGAACATCCAGTGCAACGGGTTATTATGCCAAGGCTGCGGAAGTCATTTTGCTGGCATTCCTTTGGTCAGATAAGCCATAAGCCTGGCTAACTACAAGCAAAGTTGAACAGCAGAATAATGTAAGATCATGGGGTATTCTTGGTTTGTTAAGCCCATTTAGCTTCAAAGGATTTTCAGTTATGACCGTTACCTATCGGGAGGATTGAAGACTCGCATTCCGTATTTCAAGTGTTTGTAAGAGCAGTCGTGGATTACAGTACACGCATGGGTGTAATGGCGATCATAGGCGGGAACGACCCTGAGGTTTTAGAGTCCCTCTGGCAAAAGGTAAGTCCATGTTTGAGTTCCTCGCGCATACAGCGTCGCAATTCTGGGTAGCGGAACGGGCTGGAGAGATCATTGCCTACGCACGTTCGATGGAGCATGATGGGTAACAGGAGCTGATCGAATTCTTTGTATCACCGGATCAACAGTCAGCAGGGGTAGAGGAGAGTTGCTGTCGCGCGCCTTTCCTAAAACAAACGCGCGATATCGGATGATCATTGCTACATTGGATGAGCGCGCGCTCTATCGTTATATGAAAGCGGGTGTATATGGACG
>DAINRK010000004.1:0-15999 GCA_036741855.1 Anaerolineales bacterium | reverse complement strand
GACGTTTCCCGTTCAAGTATTTTTATCGCCAAGCTGAAAAAGTAGAGGTGGAGACGGATCTCATTATCGAGCCAATGAATCTGGATATTCATATGGATGCTATCAATCGAATTGACAGGAATATCATCAATCATGAAGGAGAACCAATTCATGATTGGGTTTCAACGACTCGCGATGGTTTTGTTTACAAGCGGAACGCCGAGATTGTCGGCGATGGCTACGTCGGCTCCAGCAGCGGACCATTCACCGCGCTGGACGATAACGATTTTCCCTCTGTGTTGGCTCATGCCGAAAGTCTGATGGCAGACCGTGGAGAAGAGTTTGGCGCGGAAACACCGCTGATCAATACAAAGGCGATTCAATATTTCCTCGAACGCAAATATCAGATCGATTCTTTTTCGGCGATTTTGATGAGCAATGTTCCGTTTGGAAAGTTCGAGAATTGTCTTTGTTTCAGTCCCGAGTTTTTTCTTTAATACTTTAATCAAAACGCCCTCCCCAAAGTGGAGAGGGCGTCTCTTACTACAACTTATTTCAATTGGGTTTATGCGCTTTGCTGATGCGAAGCGCGTCGTTTTAGGACAAGGCCAGCTCCCACTAAGATCAGAAGTAATGCTAGGAACGCTATCGCATAATAAGCCTGCTGTGGAACGGTTGTAGTGGAAACAGCGGGAACCGAAGCAGGCTCGACTGCTGTTTGCTCCTCACTGTTAGCTGGCTCAATGACTGCCGGCGCGACCACTGCGGGAGCAACTACGACCGCGGGCTGAATAGTAATTTTGTTGGCGGTCATCAAATCACGGAGTGCAGTTTCAGCTTGAGGACGCATTTGCGCCCATTCATCTACAGGCTGTAGCGATTCTCCATTAAGCCTGCCTGTATAATGTACATAACCTTGCTCGCCCTCTCCGGAAGGATAGTAAACCATCTCAACCATTGGAACCAATTTGCCATCCAGGTTCAGGTGAGCTACGATGTTGTAGCCTTGCCCGAGATTTTCAGGTTGTTTGACAAATTTTGCCTGATCAAAAAAACCTGATTGTTCCAAATTCATCATGTCATCATGATTATTCAGAGACACTTCTCCTTTGATACCCGGACCGGTGATGGTCAGCAAACCAAGTTCTTTGGCAAAGACGACCGTGGTTGGGATGGCTAACAGGACGATCACAAAGAGGAGAATCCACAAACGTTTTCTGTTCATATTTACTCTCTTTCGTTGAAGTTGAGATACCGCCATTGACGGTATTTGATGTATCTATACTGTATACACCCCTCGAAACGCTCAGGTTCCATAGGTTTCCTTTACGGTGCGATAAGTTTGTACAGCCTGCCACTTTTCCCAATAGGACCAACCCCTGGATCTTTTGTGAGCAAATACAACTCACCATGCTCATCCTGTGCGATGCCAAGCAACTGGCCTATGCCTGTCTGGTCGGGAGTTTCAACCTCAATTTCCTTGATATGCCACAGGCCCAAACCGAGAGTGGGTGGATAAGCAACGAATAAATGTCCATTTCCGCGTCCCCAATCTCCAAATACATAGCCATCATGGAGGGGTGGCAACATTTCGCCGCGATAAATCACTCCGCCAACGATAGCCGACAAATCACCTTGGTGCGTATAAGCAATAAGAGGATCGATCAGCCCGCGTGTTGTGCAATTTTCATGTGGTTGGTTCCAATTTTGCGCGTTGAAACAGGTGGTTCCTTCACGGATCGGCCAGCCATAATTCCCGCCTTTCACCAGGAGATTGACCTCCTCCATCATCGCCTGTCCCACATCTACTACAAACAAAAGTGTTTCTCCATTCGAAGTATCAAACGAAAAGCGATACGGATTTCGCAACCCATAAGTATAGACCTCAGGCCTGCCTCCGCCTTCGATGAACGGATTATCGGGCGGGATGGCATATGCTTCTCCATTTTCTCCGATCTTGTTTATGTCAATTCGCAGGATTTTTCCAAGTAGAGAGAATGTGTCCTGCGCGTATTGTCCCGCTTCCTCTGCGGGGTTGCGCACGCTGTCGCCTGTAGCAATATACAGAAATCCATCAGGACCAAAGGCGATGTGACCCGCTTCGTAGTTATATCCCGGTTTATCCATTGCCAGAAGTATCCGCTCAGAGGCTGGGTCGGCGCGGTTGGGGTCATCAACAGAAATAGTAAATTCAGAAACGTAAGTCGTGTGATCCCATTCACTTGTAGATAGATCTGAGCGAAGCTGACCGCTATAAGAAACAAAAAAGATGCCGTTCCTCGCAAATTCAGGATGAAAAGCCAAGCCAAGCAAACCGCGTTCATCATAAAACGAGTTCAACTCCACGATGCTCGAACGCAGATCGAGAAAAGGTTTTTCGATCCTCTCTCCCTGAGAGACAATCCAGATGATCCCAATTTGATCTACAATAAAAAGACGGTCACTCCCATCCTGAGGAGTGACCAAGGCCACAGGGGAGGTAAATCCTTCGGCGACCAATTCCAAACTTACCTTTGGTGGGATGCCCTCTCGTATCTTACATCCGCCTAAAATAAACAAGCTCCCAACTATAAACGATGTGAAACATCTAAAGACTTTCATTATTTTGAAATAATACTTATGTCTCGCAGGAATAAAGAATTGTCTCCATCTCCTCTGGAGTCAACCCACCGTGATGACCGTAAAACTTCATCTCAAACCGATTCTTCTCATACCACCACACGGATTCATAGCGATAGGGCAGGATGACCAGATTCCCTGCGCGCTCGCGAAAACGGGATGACACTTCCGCGCCAAAATATCCATTATTGATCAGTGACTCTGTTTTCACCACATCTGCCTTGCCTTCAAGCCGGTTTGCAAGAAAGGATTGAGCCTCATCCAGTACATGATCTTTGATGTAGAGGAACATGTCGCGTGCCGAACCTGCCGGGACAAGCAATTTTCCTTTGCGGTTCGTTTCAATAAAATTCTCAAAACCCCTAAAGCGTGGCTCGGTATTCAAGTAGGTTGTTGTGTTCGGATCCACTTCAGACGCGCCGTGATCTGCTGTCATGAGGAATAAAATCCTCTTCTTCCCCTTGAAGATGCGCTCGAAGTAATGTTCCATGATCAACAGAAACGTCTCGATCTCAGTCTCCATTTGTAAGGAGGTAGGGCCGTACTCATGACAAAGCGAATCGATTTTGTCGAAATAAAGATGAACGTATGTTTTGCTTGTCGCTTTATCCAACAATAGCCCCAGATTGACGAATGCCTCTGAAAGTGTCTTAAACGCGCGTAACTCGGCACCTGCCATTACGGCATTTGAAAACGTGGATGGCGTGTACTCCCGCATGCCAAATACATAGGATTTGATACCCATCTTTTTCAACTCAGGATAAAAAATCCCGCGTGGGTATAAGAGTGGGGCATGGATACCCGTAGATTTTAGATCTTCACGATATTGGGAGCCTGCATAAGAAAATAACAAGGGCGCAATAATCGCATCCAGTTGTGGCTCGTAGTAGTACCATTCATGTACGCCGCTTTGACCCACATTCCAGCCAGTATGAATCGTCGTCAAATGCGCGGCAGTTGTAGATGGGAACTGGGAGATTAACTTTTCGATACTGCCATTCTTGGCAATTCGTTTGATGAACGCTGCGTCCTGAAAACGCTCAAAGAACCGCCAGCCGAAGGCATCTACTAAAAACAGAACGACAGCATCATATTTACCCGAGGCAAAGGAGTCTTTTATCCGATCCGGTATCCCCGCAAATCCTCCAGAATCATAAAGAGGCTTGACGAATTCCGTATTCATTTGTTTGTCGCGAGCATCATCCTGGCCACGCGTCGTCCAATCTCCACCGCGAAGTTCGTCCCGCGATCCCAGGGATAGACCTGGCTCATCGAAGCGAAATACAAGCCTTCAATTGGCGTTTGGATGGTGGGGATATTTTTTGAATGATTCACCAGCGGCACGGGTTGGGCATAGTTCGTTTTATTTACCCACACTTTCTTTACCCAATCGCGCGAAAATTCGGGATTAAACTTTTTCAGGGCCGGTGTGAATCGCTCAAGCAATTCTTCATCACTCATCGAAAAATATTCGTGTCCCACTTCCAAATAATCGCCAGCATAAACAATATGGTCGCCGCCGAAATGTTCCTTCGACACGAAATTTGTATGTTCCACTAAGGCAAGCATTGGATACCCGGCGTCCTTGGGAAGGTTGAACCAGTAATAACCCTCTTTGGACAACTGATGCTTGAGAGATAGCACCATGACTACTGCGCCCATGGATTTCAATTCGAGCAGCCCCTTTAAATAATTTTGCGGAAGATCAGGCGCGAACTTCGCCATTAGGTTTGGGGAGGTGGTGACCACTACCTTATCGTAGGAATCGACGACTCCACCCGCGTCGACCAATAGACCTTTCTCCCTTCGGCTCTGCTCAGGACGAGCCTGATTCCGTTTAATAAATTTGACCTGTGTCCCCAGCCGAATCTCGACGCCCATCTCACGCAATATTTCCGCGAACAAATCAGCGAACTTTTGAAATCCGCCTTCAAACGTTCCCAACCGCGTGGTGCGTGCTTTAAGACGGGCCCACATCCATGCCATATTTACATCTTTATAGAAGGGCCCAAACTTTCCAACCAGCAATGGCTTCCACATTTTTTCGTAAACTTTTCTGCCCGCGTATTTCCGCATCCACTCGTCAGCGGTGTATTGTTCGAGGCTTTTCCAATCGTTCGTTAAGCGGAGATAAAGTCCTACGAAGCCAAACCTGATTTTATCGAGACCGAATCCAAGTCCTGGAAAGAGCAGCGCCTTGAGAATCGAGTCAAATGGATACCATTTTCCGTTATACAATAACACTGTATAAGGCCGCGGGAAGATGACTTTATCCTTCAATCCCAATTCTTCGATCAGCCCCAGCATGGAGCTGTCGGATTGGAACCAGTGATGATAGAACTTTTCAACGGACCAATCCCAGTTTGGCTCTTTGAATCCGCTTGCCAGCCCGCCCACGTAATTGGCTGATTCATAGATGATAACTTCATGCCCAGCTTTGCGCAGGTCATAGGCGGCAGCCATGCCACCGAATCCTGCGCCGATGATCGCGATTTTCATTTGCTCTCCAAGAGAAGTGACTGTCATCCTTAAGGATGACAGTCACTTTATTTTTTCATCTGCTGTTCCAACTTTGTCGAAAGGATTTTCAGTCTGCTCCACTCCCGCCGGACAACATAGATCATGGCAAGGGTCTGCAACCAGCGCGGTTCGCAATTGGGATAGTCAGCTAGTTGCTCGAAGACCTCCATTGCCTTTTCGTCGGTGCGCCTCGCTTTTGAGTATTCGGTTGCGAGCTGCTTTAAGTAATCTTCCTTCTTCTTTTTCAGGTCATTGACTTGAGCCAGTTTCTTGCGGGTTTCTGCAACCTTATCATTTACTCGGGCGATCGCCACTTCCAATTCGTCTATAGTAAAAGGCTTGATCAGGTATTCCTGCACACCAAGCGATATGGCTGTGCGCAGGGTCATTGTATCTTTTTCAGCGGAGATAATGATGCAGCCTGTGTCTGGATGGATCTGCACGATATTCCTGAATGCAGTCAACCCGTCCATCTCTGGCATGTTGATATCGAGGAGGACAATATCAGGGTGGTGCTCTTTTGCCAATTGGACAGCCTGGAGGCCATTTGCTGCGATGGCAACGACCTCGACATCGTCTATGGTGGCTAACATCAAGCGGGTGTTGCGGCGAGTCTCCTGAACATCGTCGGCGATGAGCACCCGCGATTTTCTTTTTTGGGATATGGGCTGTGTCATTTGTATACCTTCGCCTTGCTCAATGCGGATCTATAGTGACTGTAACTTAAGTATAACTCAGGCTGATAGGGCAAATTACAACTTTTCTGTTTCTTTTCTCAGTGAATCGCTCCACCTAATTCCCTCATGTGTGAGGTAGTATGCCCCTAACAAAGTAATTGGCAGCCACAACGCGACGTGTAGGACAAGCGTATACCCTGCCGCGATGGAATGTTCCACGCCATATGCAGTCAGCACCGCGATACCTGGTGCATCGAACGTGCCGATATACCCGGGCGCAGAGGGGATGGTCGTCGCGAGATTAACAATTCCGTTCATCAGCATCAATGCGAAAAACGAAACGCTGAAGTTAAAAGCGTGCATTACGAACCAGTATTTGCCTGTTTCCAACAGCCAAATGATGACCGAAGTGAAAAAGACCATCAACACATTAAATGGGGAGCGCAAGGATGCTAGCCCATCCAGGAATCTGTTAGTCATGCTGATGAGTCTTTTATGTAGCCGTCTGGGTGCGAAGTGATCTAAAAGCCATAGTGCCACTTTCATTGTCACATGCGGAAACATGGCAGCTATTAAGAACAAAACCAAGGCACCCAGGAAGACTCCTGTTCCAATCACCGCTACCTGCTGGATGTTGCCGACAAATCCCGAGCTGCCGGTCATTTTCGCGAGTTCTGGCAGATTGACAAATACAAACGCCAGCATCACCACACCATCAAAGATGCGTTCCACGATGATTGTCGCAAAGGAAGCTGATACGGATACGCCTTCCTTACGTTTGAGGATCACTGCGCGTAATACCTCGCCCGCGCGCGCTGGATAAATATTATTTCCCATGTATCCAACGGTTACAATGGGGAAAATGGCTTTAGTGGGAATTTGCTTAATAGGACCAAGCAGATAATGCCACCTCCATGCGCGCACCCATACACCAATAAAATAGACAGCGATGCCAGGAATCAACCAGATGTAGTTTGCCTGTTTTACCGCGCCCAAGAATTCGTTCAGGTGTAAGCCTCGTAATGCAAGCCAAATGAAGAGGAGACTAATTAATACCCCGAGCCAAAATTGCCATTTTTTCATATGGAGGGATTTTATCATGTGGTCAAAATCACTTACTTTCCAAAACTATCAGGCGCTTTGCAAGATATAATCGCATCCATGCTTGCTGTCAGCCAACCCGCGCCGGATTTCGAATTACCTGACCAACAGGGCAAACTTCATAAGTTAAGCAGCTATCGGGGGAGGATTGTCATCGTCAATTTTTGGTCCGCAGAGTGCCCACATTCAGAACGGACAGACCAAGTGATACTGGACTCTCTGGCGGGGTGGGGCGAGGAAGTGGTAATACTGCCGATCGCGTCGAATCGAAACGAATCCGCTCAAATGGTGGAAGAGGTCGCTAAAATGCGGCACATCCCAACGGTCCTGTTGGACGCGGGGCATATTGTCGCAGACTTATATGAAGCAGTCTCAACTCCGCAGGTCTTTGTAGTTGATCGCGAAGATATCCTCCGCTATCGCGGCGCGGTAGACGATGTGAGATTTCGTCGACCAAAGGCAACACGTTTTTACCTTGAAGAAGTAATGGAAGCTTTGCTTAATGGCCGTAAGCCTGACCTGGAAGAAACGCTCGCATATGGCTGTGCCATCGTCCGTGAAATTTGATAGAATCAACTTGTGGCAATTGAAAATCCTGCACGAATCGCCTTTCTGAAGAAAATCCATCTCTTCTATGGTTTGGAAGAGGATGATTATGAGAGGATCGCGAACGAACTTGAAGAAATGCAGGTCCCCAAAGGCGGCGTGATTTTCGAACAGGGCGCCAAAGCCGATAGTTTTTATTTGATCTATGGGGGGGGTGTACGCATCGTGCGCAAACAAAATAATAAAGAGATACAACTTGCCATCTTGGTGAAGAACGATTATTTCGGCGAAATGGCCCTGGTTGAGCACCGAACCCGTTCCGCGACAGCCACAGCTCTCACCGATACATCGTTGCTTGTTCTCTCGCGCAAAGACTTCGATAAACTATACAAAAGTGATCCACAGCTTAAGATCAATCTCGAGATTGCAATAAAAAGTCGCCAACTGGCGCGCAGTTTGATGTTCAAGTGGCTGAGATCCGATGAAGTGATTTATTTCCTGGCGCGCAGACATCGCCTGATCCTGTATCAAAAGCTGCTAGGGCCCCTGCTAGGGCTCTTTGTGCCAATGTTCTTTTTCTATGCCTGGTACTTCATGATTAGTTTTTCAATTGTTTTGCTGGCCGCATGGCTTTCATTGATCGCAGATATTTTGTGGGCCGTTTGGCTCGCGATCGATTGGAGCAACGACTACTATATCGTCACCAACCAACGTGTGGTCTGGCTCGAGAAGGTTATCGGAATCTATGACAGCAGAATGGAATCACCAATCCACACTGTCCTTTCCGTTGGTGTTGAGGCGAACCAGTTCGGCCGAATCTTCGATTATGGGAATGTCATTATACGCACATTTGTAGGGAGAATCTTATTTAGTAATGTAGATCATCCCGAACAAGCCGCGCGCATGATCGAGGAATATTGGGGGCGGACGCGTGAAGCCGCCGCAGGGATGGAAAAGGAAGCGATGAAGAATGCCATCCGCAAACGATTGGGAATCCCTATTCCACCTTCCCCTAAGCCAGCATTTGGTTCCGTTCAACCGCTTCCTCCACCCCCTCCGCGTCGAGTGTCTACGCTCCTGAAGCTACTGGGTGCGGATACACTTAAGCTTCGCTACGAAACCGGGGATACAGTAATCTATCGCAAGCATTGGGTGGTCTTGATCATGCAGGCATGGATGCCTGTGGCAGGGACACTTGCCGCATTGCTACTATTCCTTAATCGACTCGTACAACTGGCTCTGGACCCCAATGCAGTGTTTATCTCTTTCCAGGGTGGGGTAGCAGTCGATGGATGGGCAGGTGCATTTTTCCTGGCGATGTTTCCCTTTATCGGGTGGCTGGCCTATGAGATCGCAGATTGGAGCAATGATAAATTCGAAGTTACGGCTGAACAGATTATTGATTTGGATAAAAAGCCTTTCGGTACCGAGACCCGCAATGCCGCACAACTGGATAATATTCTAGGGACCGAATACAAACGAATTGGTATTTTAGGAAATCTCTTCAATTTCGGAACAGTCTATATCACCGTTGGTGGCTCCAAATTTGCATTTGAAGATGTGATCGATCCTCCTGCAGTTCAATCGGACATTGACCGCCGCCGCATGGCGCGAGTGGCGAAAAAGACTGAGGCTACAGTTTCTGCAGAACGCGAACGCATGGCAGAATGGCTTGCGACTTATCATCACAGTGCGGAAGACTTCCGAAAGGAAATAGAAAAGAAGGATCAAAAATCAGAGTAAAATTCCATCACTCTGCCCCTCTCTCCAAGGGAGAGGGAATTCTTTATCAAAGGTGATTCAAAGAATGGCTCTCCGCAAGATCGTCACACTCCCTGAACCTGTATTGAAACGCAAAGCTCACCCTGTAACAAAATTTGATAAAAATCTCCAGACTCTAATTGATGACATGATCGAAACGATGAGAGATGCACCCGGTGTTGGTCTAGCTGCACCGCAGATCGGACTCTCTGAACGGATCATCGTCATTGAATATCTTGAAAACGAAGAAGATGAAGATAAGGAAGATGCGCCGAAAAAGGTTTGGGCAGTATTAAATCCTGAGATCATTAAGAGGTCGGAAGAGACACTCATGGGTGTGGAGGGTTGCCTTTCCATCCCTAATCTGGTCGGGGAAGTGGAACGTCATGTCGCGGTACAGGTAAGGGGTTTGAACCGTCATGGCAAGCCGACAAAGATCAAGGCCAAGGGATGGCTGGCGCGAATCTTCCAGCATGAGATCGATCACTTGAACGGTGTTTTATTCACCGAGCGTGCTACACACGTTTGGCGACCTTCAGAAGAAGTTGATCCAGAGCAAGAAGTTTGATGATGTCTGTCCCTATTGTGCGATGAAATAGAAGTGGAAATGATATTGATCAATTGAAAGTCGAATCTCAAGCGTCTAATGTCTCTCGGGTGACGTTTGACTTTCGACCTTAGACATATGTTTTTAAAACACCTCTCTCTCACCAACTTTCGCAGCTTCACCCGTTTGGATATCGATATTCCAACACGGGTGGTAGTACTTGCAGGTGCAAACGCGCAAGGCAAGACCAGTGTGCTTGAAGCCATTTATTTCCTTGCGGCATTTACTTCTTTTCAAACACATGCAGATCGTCAGCTGATTAATTTCACTGAAGGCAAAAAGGCATCGCTGGCTGTCGCGCGCCTGGTTGCGGATTATCAACGAAGCAAGAGCAAACATCGCCTGGAAGCGCGCTTGATCCTTGAACCGATGGGCGTGTTGAACGGTCAACGCCTGCGAAAGGAAATCCTGCTCGATGGCGTAAAGAAACCTGTCCATGAAGTCATAGGCCATTTCAACGCGGTGATCTTCGTTCCGCAAATGTCACAGATCATCGAAGGCGCGCCCGAAGATCGTCGTCGCTATATCAACCTCGCGCTGGCACAGTCAACGCCTGCTTATGCACGTGTGTTAAGTGAATACAATCAGGCACTGACTCAACGCAACGCACTCCTCAAGTCGCTGGGAGAACGCGGCGGGAGCAGTGACCAACTCGAAGTGTGGGATGATGCACTGACTCGCCTCGGCGCTCAGATCATCTTGTGGCGCATCGAAGCTGTCCAGCAGATCGAACGGCTGGCTGCGCGTGTCCATCATGAGCTAACGCACGGGTCTGAAATTCTTCGCCTCTCCTACGAACCTTCCTTCGATCCGCTGCCGAAGCCAGATAGGCAGTTAGGTCTGAAGATGGAAACCGTGATCGATCGTTCGAGTCTGAAGTTGAATGAAATTCAGGATAGTTTTCGTGAGCGATTACGTGAATTGCGAAGTGAAGAGATCGCTCGCGGCGTGACAACAACCGGTCCACATCGCGACGAATTGCGTTTTCTCGCCAACGATATTGACCTCGGTCATTACGGCTCGCGTGGACAGATCCGTACGTCCTTGCTTGCACTGAAACTTGCCGAAGTGAACTGGATGAAGGAACGCACAGGCGAATGGCCTGTGATTCTGCTTGATGAAGTGATGGCTGAACTCGATTTGCAGCGCCGCGCGGACTTATTGAAGTACGTCGGTGAAAGTGAGCAGGTGCTTTTCACTACAACAGATCTGAATCTATTTGCATCTGATTTTGTGGAGAAGGCTGAAGTGTGGCGCGTGGAAGGTGGAAAAGTTGAGAAATAAATCTCGCACTGAGCGGAGGGCAGTGGTCGTCTGCCCGTAGACGACACTTGCACCTGACGCACACTTGCCCCGGGTGTAAGTGCCAGGGAGTGCAGGTGGGCGCAAAGAAAAGCCTATGGCCCTATCCGACTCATTTATCCAATCTGCTCTTGAACAAATTGATTCTCCTGATGTCATTGGAATTGGCATTGTGGGCAGCTATTCTCGTGGACAGGAATGCCAATACAGTGACATTGACTTTGATATCTTTGTCGATAAACTGCCTGAAAATCCTTATGATCGTTACACACTGCGTTATTGGGACGGGAAACTTATCAGCCTGAAATATACATTACTCGAGGATGAACGCGCAGCATTGAACGATCCACGTCGCGCGATTTGGGCTGTCCCGGGTCTGCGCGGGATGAAGATCATTCTTGATAAAGATGGCTCCCTGACTGCATTACAGCAAGCCGCGCAGGTATTCGATTGGTCATCGGTGCGGTCCCTGGCAGATGAATTCGCTGCAGAAGAAGTAATGGGTTGTGCGGAGGAAGTTCATAAGATTTTGAATGGTCTCGCGCGTGGACAGGAGTCCACTGTTTTGTACGCAACCTGGGGATTAGTGAAGAATATGCTTGAGGCCGTGGCTGTACAAAGAGGATTAATGATCGTCAGCGAGAATCGTTATTTTGATCTGATCCAGGATGCAGTCGGGCGTGACTCGAAATGGAGTCATGCCTTCCGCACTGCATACGGCCTCGACGCGAATGAGTCTCAATTTCAAACACGCGGTATAGGTGCACTAACGCTCTATGCTCTTACTGCTGCGATGTTCGACGCGTTAATCCCTGAAAAACACCGAAACGTCATAAACACTACTTTGCGGTTAATCAAAGAGGCTGACTATTCATGAACCCTCTCGCGAAACGCGCGATCAAAATCCATGAACGACTGCTTGAATTTTATGGCGAGCCTATCTGGCGAAATCCGCTGCCCGCAATTGATGAGCTAGTCTCGACCATCCTTTCACAGAATACGAATGACATCAACCGTGACCGCGCCTTCAATGCTCTGCGTGCGAAATTTTCAACGTGGGAGGAGGTACGTGATGCAGCTACGAATGAGGTTATCGAAACGATTCGGCCCGCGGGGTTGGCAAATCAAAAGGGGCCGCGTATTCAACAGGTCTTGCGTTCGATCACGGAAGAGCGCGGCAGCCTGGATTTATCTTTTCTTGCAGAGATTTCTGTGGAAGAAGCAAAAACCTGGCTGACGAAATTTAACGGAGTCGGACCCAAGACTGCGGCTATCGTATTGTGCTTTTCATTGAATAAACCAGCGTTTCCCGTTGATACTCACATCTACCGCGTGACGGGCCGCATCGGACTCCGCCCTGAGAAGATGACTGTTGAACAGGCACATGGACACCTCGAAAGCCTCTTCCCTCCGGACACATATTACGCCGCGCACTTGAATATCATTCGCCTGGGACGCGAAATTTGCCAGGCGCGTAGACCGCGTTGTGAAGTTTGCCCGATTATAAAATTGTGTGATTTTGGAAGGAGGAGATTAGAGAATGGAGAATAGTCTTGGAGAGACTCACTAATTTCTACTTTCTAGTCTCTACTCTCTTACCTATTATCCCCATCCCCTCTAATTTTCCCTCGTTCCAGCCTGTCATATAACTTGGCGATATTTGCTTCTGCAATATCATCCAGAGATAAATCTAATTCCGTCGCGACCTGCGCGAGATACCACAGCACATCGCCAAGTTCAGCTTTGAGCGCCTCACGTGTCTCGTCGTTGATCTCACCTTCCTTATCGCGGAACACCTTCTTGATCTTGCCTGCTACTTCACCTGCTTCGTTGACTAATCCTAATGTTGGATAAATCACAGGATGCCCTATGGCAGGATATTTCGCGGTTTTGCGGGATTTGTTTTGGTAGTCGTTGAAGTTCATTTGTCTTGTCACTCCAACGCCCGATTTTATCTCTTAATTTGATGGGTAATGCTCGGATCGGTGATTTTCCTGTCCTCTGCGAGAAGGAAAGCCTTCGACAAAATGATCGCTAAAGTTTGATCACCTTCAAAAGGAATAAATAACTTATCTTTGCCCATTTCTCCACTTCGACGCGATGGGACAATGCAAAGATATTGGTCGTTCGGTTCCATGAGAATATTACCTGAACCAAGATGAATCTTGTATGACCGAATGTCACCACGCACGACGAGGAACTTGTCAGTAAGTTTACAGCGTTCGGCAATTTTCAGACGCGGTACGAGAGTTTCAAGCACTTGCTTGCGAGTTTTTGAAGACTCAGTCAACTCCCCAAATGAATAACTGTGCCAGTAATCGCGATAACGGACTTCTGCACCACCATCCAACCAGTTGGGGTCATTTCCGAGACTTGCCACGCCAACGAACATATCCACATCGCGCATGATTTCGGAGAATACCAGCAGTGGAATTTCTTCCAGCGGCATGGGCTCAGCCATTCCCCTGCCATTCCATCGCTGAGCAGCATAGCCTCCTCCGTAACCATGCGCTTGATTTTGGTTTGCATCAGTTCGATAAAAGCGGACCTGGTCAGTGGTCAGATAAAGATACGTGCCCGTTTCGTTTGTATCTGTTCCAAACTGGTCGCCTATCCCCTCTATCCAATATTCGGCGCGTAATCCCCATTGTGGCAGAACCTTCGTTGCCGGCGGGAATTCATCATCCACCATTAATCGTAGTGCATTCTTCCAGCCACGCGCCGCACACAAGGAATTGAATTGATGTTGACGTAGAATGTGCGCGGCATATCGGTTAGAGTAAACATGTGTGTTGCGTTCAGCATCTGTCAACAAATAGATTTCGCGATAAGCCTGCTTAAACGGCTGACGAATTTCATGTTCAAGTAGCCATTCTCGCCATTCCAAAACGATCTTCGATTCAGAGTGGATCGGATGCCACAACTCTACGGTCGTTGAATCAGCAAGCCAGTCGAGTGGTTGATAATCCCTTCCGACGATTTGCCCATTGAACCAAATCCCTGATGCAGATTTATCGCCCTGGCTAAAGGTCCATATAAGTCGCCGAGCGATTGTCCCCACAAGCGGATGATTCAAATAGCGCGCCTGCCAGGATGCAAACGTCCACTTTTTTTGCATGAGATACAAATTATCTATTCGGTTACGTTGGGCAGGCAACATTTTACGAATATCTTTTACTGCTTGAGAAATCTCCTTCAGCTCTCCAGGATATTTCTCCTTAACGGCTTTGGGTACGGATGAAAGACGTTTCCCATCTTTCCTGACCCAAACCTGCTCTACTTCACTTCCATCTACCCTCGACTCAGAGAAGAGCTCCCCAAAATCGTCGCGGCGCAAGCCGACTTCCTCTAATCCATAAGTCGGAACGGACATCTCTTCGATTTCTTCAGCGGTCATCCCTAAACGTTTGGCGGCGATTTCAAGTGCACTCGCGATCAGTTTTTGTGCCATATTGGTCTTGACTTTGATCTTCAAAATACTTAACTGTGCCACGCCTTCACTACCGGGCATATTCCCTAATGCCCAGAAACAGGCGTTTCCCACTTTCCCTGCCCTGGGTCCAGACCCTGGAATCTTTTTATGAGCTGAGATAGCTAATCTGGTAAGCGCGCGAGCAATTTCAGGATCGTCAGATTTACTGCACAACCAGGCCAGTCCTTTGAGGATGTCAGCATTCACTGGCAACAAGTCGTAACTGGGAAGATATTGGACGATTGTTGCTGGACGCGGTTTATCCACGAAGGGAAACCACTGTAAAAGTGTATTGAAAAAATCTTGGGTTCCAATTGTGTCCAAATATTCATCCACCCCCTTCAGCCATTTACTGCTTGGTGCAGAACCTGTCGTGCGTAAACAAGAGAGCAGAATCTCCGCCCAGGCTGTTTGGGTTTTTGGATCCATGGCTCGGAGTTCGCTCATAGCCGCATCGGCCCAAACATCTCCAACTGCGAGAGGCAAACTGACTTCAGTATCTCCTCTCAATTCCTTGAGACGCAGCACCCATTTTCGATTCTCAACACTCATGTGCTCAGTTTCGATAGATTGAATTAATCTCTCGATGGCTTTATAAAGATCATCACTGATGGGGTGGTTTTTGAGATAATCCCCCACCACTTTTATCATTTGTGGAACGCCTCGATAATAATATTGATTTCCCCATGTGCTTACCGACCATTCCAATATGGCAATCACATCCTGCTCTGAAAACGGTAGTTTGCGTTTCAGCATTGCAACGAATAACTCGCGCATTTTCCAGTGCTTTTGCCACTGCAAATTCCAATCCTGTCTGTTGCCGTTGGGATCAAGCGGTCGGAGTGGATTTCTTTCGAACCATGTCAACATCGCCATAACAACATCACGCTGCACGTTTGGTTCGGAACTCTGAAACTTCACACCTGCGGAGAAACTGTCCAGTTTATGTGAATAATGGCGCGATTCCTGTCTCGCAAATTCCTCAACTAACGCATCAGCTTCCAGGTTGACGGATGCACCCTTGAGTTTTGATTTGAGAAAGTTGAACATGAGAGCCTCCCGTCATTTTATTTTACCCACCAACGAGAGGAACCAGCTTGAGGAATGTTACTGACGTTTCTGGATGAAGGGCAATTTCATCATCCAGACTATCGACTTGTGTGTTATCCACTAGAACAATGATGCCATTTCCCTCAAAGGCTTCGATTGCCTTTTCATACTGTGTAATTGGATTAACCGGCCGTGGCTTCTGGAACTTGAACCCGTTCAAGGTCCGCTCCGTATCATTCGGCTGGACCAACATGCGAAAGACCGCGGGCTGGCGGCTGTTGAATTCATCCACTTCCTGGGTCACGCGCAGACGAATTAATTCACGTACGCTGATCTTTTCCCCCGAGACGCGAACAGTAAAAGTG
>DAINRK010000003.1:2435-33972 GCA_036741855.1 Anaerolineales bacterium | reverse complement strand
ATACATACGAACCGGGGGCGGTCAGCGCAGCCGTTAAATATTTGCAGGAACACCCTGAAGTGGGCATGGTGTACGGTGATTGCAACTTTATCAATGAAGAAGGTCACATGATCGGTAAATTTGGCTCTGCTCAAACGAATTATCGTTTACTGCGCCAGGGATACTCTCACATCCCACAACAGACGATGTTCTTGCGCGCAGACTTGTGGAAACAGGTTGGTCCATTGGATCCGTCATTTTATTTTGCGATGGACTATGATCTATGGACGCGTATTGCTTCGCGCTCGGAAATAAAATATGTGCCACAAACCTGGGCGAACTTCCGCTTGCACACTTCAGGCAAGACGATTGCTGCCGATGATCGTTGCTGGCCTGAGATGATACGCGTCCATTACCGCGACGGAGGAAGTTTCTTTTCGATCATTGTGGCGAAATATTACATCCGCAAATTGATAGCGCCAATTTGGAATTGGCGGCGAAGAATGATGTTGCGATAATTCTCTTGCACCCGTATCAGCCAGCAATGACCTTTCTATTTTCCCCTCCCTCCCTCAACGACATCATTCGTTTGCTCAAAGCATGGCGGTTCTGGTCGCTGGGCGCCTTAGTCGGAGCATTGATCGGCGCGGCGATATTTTACGTTGCCCCTCCACCATACCGTGCACGCGCCACCGTCCTTGTGGATTTCAATCTTGAACAAGCCTGGCCTCAGGAAACAGATCGACAGCAGTTCTTTTATCTCGAACGAGAGACGCGTAAACTCGAAGAGATCGCATGGTCTGATGCTGTGATGGAAGCAATTGAAGGAGCTAATGAGAATATTACGACTCAGGAATTGCGTGATGGGAGGCTTTTGCTCAGTCAACCAGCCGAAGGCGGCTGGCATTTCTACGCTGATGATACAGATCCGAGACGAGCGGCTTCGCTTGCTACGACTTGGGCCCAAGCCTTCGCTGAGCAGGTTAACTCGCAGGCTGCTGTCGCAGAGGACCCCAGTTCATTCATTGATGCCACTGTAACACAGACCGCCCGGCCCCTTTCACAGCGCAGTATTTCCATAAGTGTCTATCTTTTTATTGGGGCAATAGCCTTTCTTATAATTGGCTCGTTTATCATTTTATTTTTTCCCGCCCGCCGATTGCTCAAATGAAAAACTCAGGATTATCTGCGAGCTCTGTTACGAAAATCTCGCGCTTCCTGTGGGGGACGGCATTGTTCACCCTGCCTGTGACAAGTTTTCGTTATTTTCCTTTTCTTGGTGAAACTACTTACGTTCGTCCTCTTGCGTTTTATCCGATTGCTTTTCTTTTTCCAGTGTTAGTCATTCAACTTTGGCGGGGAAAAATATCGCTTCCGCTCGCTGGCGGACTGACTCCGCTTACTGTGTTTGTATTGTTCGCTTTAGCGGCCACGGGTTTCGGGGCATTGCTTGACCCACTCCCATTACGTGGACAGGAGTATATCGGCCGCGCAATCCGTGCGTGGGCAACGCTCATTATCGGATTATCCTTTTTTGTTTCTGCAATTTGGATGAATCGCAACGAAGATGATCTGAAATTCACAGTTACATGGCTGATGGCTGGCTTTGTGATGGATGTGCTGTGGAGCGGAGTTCAATCGCTCGCGTTCTATACGCCGCTGCTTGAAAAAGTTACTGTGACGCACTGGCAACGCGCGTTCTCCATGCGTGAGTTGGTACGCACCAATCGTGTTTCTGGGATGGCGTATGAGCCGGCCTGGCTTGCGGGACAAATCGTCACAGTGTATATGCCAGTGCTTTTCGCTTCGCTGCTGACCCGTGTGCGAGTTACGCGCTTCAAATGGCTTGAGATTACTCTGCTGGGTTTTGCGACATTGTTATTGCTTGCGACTTTTTCGCGCGGTGGATTACTCATCGCTGTTGTGGCATCGATCTTGACTTTTCTTTTTGCTGGCCCTACAGAATTACGTGCCATATCAACCTGGTTTATATCGGGCTTTCAAAGAGGAGGTCAATGGATTCTGCGCGTTGGAACTCTGGTCCTGATATTTGGCGCACTTGTAGGTGCAGGAGTCTTTTTGAGCCAGAAGGGATATATTACGCGCCTTTTCAATACACAAGCCGAAAGCTTTGCAGAGTTCATCATCAAGAATTCTGCTGGTGCGCGTGCCGCATATACTTTTGGTGCCTTAGGGGCATATGACCAGAGTCCGATATCAGGCGTAGGACTAGGCGCGAGTGGTTTGTATATATATGATAACCTGCCTGATTGGGCAATGACCACCGTGCCAGAGATCGCGCGCCAGCTTAGCCCCGAAAATCGTTTGTATCCCACTCCTAAGAATATGTATGCGCGTTTACTTGCAGAGACAGGCTTGTTTGGGTTTGTCCTCTATATTTCATTTTTATTCTCCGTGCTTGGTGACGCGTTGATGGGATTCCAAGACGATAAAAGATTTATGCGTTACCTCGGCATTGCAGGTCTATTTTCGTTGATCGCCATTGCCCTGTATAATAATACCCAGGATTCCTTTGCTACGCCTAATATCTGGTTGATACCTGGGGTAGTGGCCGGGATCATGTCTCACAAAGACTTTACTGCTCAAACTGCCATCGGTGGCGCTGGGGGCGAGCAGGAATGAGGAGCATAGATGATCATACTTTCGGTCGGAATGCCGCGCGCAGGGTCAGGCTGGCACTACAATCTCATCCACGATCTTATGAAGACTGCCGGTGCTGCTGATGCGCGCGATATTCGCGAGAGGTATCGGTTACAAGCCGTTCTGACGGAAGTCAACAATAACATCGGTGTGCTCTCTGCTCGTAGGTTGGGACTAGTGACTTTACCAGCGTTAGTAGGCAATACCTTTGTCATCAAAGCACATGCCGGACCTACTTTGAGCTCTCGCATCCTGCAAAACGTTGGCTTGCTTCGAGTTACGTACATTTACCGCGACCCGCGCGATGCCATGCTTTCCGCGTTCGAATATGGTCAACGTGGGCTGGAAAGAGGACGACCGAATGCCTTCTCACATCTCACAGATTTTCGGAAGAGTCTTGATTTCATTATGGATTATGTGCGCATTTGGGACCGGTGGACGAAAGAGAAGAATATCTTCATAACTCGTTATGAAGACTTGCAAACGATTTACGACAACGAAGTCACGCGACTGGTAGAATTCCTCAAATTGGGCGGTGACAAGCCAGAGGTCCAAAAAGTGATCGAGAGTTATCATCAACCTGTACTGGATGGGCAAAAGGGACTGCATTTTAACAAGGGCAAGATCGGACGCTTTCGGGAGGCCTATAGCGTGGAGGAACAGGCGATCCTGCAAGAAAAAATGGGTTCATATTTACCACGCATGGGATATGAGATCTAGTTCCAGCACATCAATCTAGTCACCACAAATTATTTTCGAGTATCATTGTAAGCATGCGCAGGTTTGAAACTCCTTATATTGCTGACTGGTTCGCCACTTCATTGCGCTGGATGGTGCTGGTTGGTTTGATCATCTCTTTGTCGTTGCGCGGGGAAACGGTAGCTTCTCACATCTGGTCTTTTGGTCTCTTGTTTGTTTGGAATGTTATTATGAGCCTGTTGGCGGGCCTGAGTATCCGCATCAGCCGTTTTCATCGTCAAATCGTTCTGAGTGTGGACTTTCTGTTGGCGGCAATATTCTTCTGGCTTCAGGGCGGCCTGGATGGTGCATCTGCCTGGGTTGGGCTTTTCCCCATTCTCACAAGCGCTGTTTATTTTGAAATGTGGGGCGCATTCATCACGGCGGTATTGTTTGCAATATTACAATATGTTGTCTCCTTCGATTCTTTCTCAAATAATTTATCGCTAATGGTTTATAGCGGTCTTGCATTGACCCTGTTGATTGGACTTGCAAGCGGACTCATTGGGCGCTTTTTAATGAGACGCCTTCGTACCGAACGCCATCACCGATTGGATGAAGAGGAACGCCGCCGCCGGATGGAAAGCGAACGCCTGCGCGCGATCTACGAACTGACCTCCACACTGACAGCGACTCTTAATTACAAACGCGTACTCGATTCGGCCCTTGACCTTGCGTACACAGCGCTGGACCCGAATCCGGATCCCGAGGAAACGAGCAAAGATGAGCGATTGGTAAGCGCGGTGTTCCTGTTCAAAGGCAATGAGTTGGAAGTTGGCTCTGCCCGGCGATTCACGAATTCAGATCTGCGTGCGACGTTACGTGGAAATGAAGGTGTTCTTAAGAAAATATTCGATGAAGGGGATGCAATTCTCACTACTGACATAGGCTATGACCCGGAGCTTGGACGTATCATTGCCTTACGCTCCTGTACATCCGCTTATTGTTTTCCTTTGCGCAGCGGGTTCAATATTTATGGCGCTTTGTTGTTTGCCCATCCTGACCCCAATTATTTTACACAGGAACGCTGCGGTATGCTGGACATCATCGGCAGGCAGGCGGTAATTGCTGTTCAGAATGCAAGCCTGTATCAGAACCTTGTTGAGGAAAAAGAACGTATGGTGGAAGTGCAGGAGGAAGCGCGCAAGAAGCTGGCGCGTGACCTGCATGATGGCCCTACACAATCTGTTGCTGCTATGGCGATGCGCATCAATCTTGCACGGCGCATGATGGCAAAAGATGCAAACGCGGGGGTGGATGAACTGTTCAAGATCGAGGAACTTGCACACCGCACAACAAAGGAAATCCGTCACATGCTGTTTACGCTGCGTCCACTCATCCTTGAGTCGCAGGGACTTACCGCCGCACTCGAAGCGATGGCAGAGAAAATGCGTGAGACATTTGCCCAAAATGTGATCATCAATGTGGATGAACAGGTTCTGGAAGATGTAGAGATGGGTAAGCAGGGCGTGATCTTTTATATTATTGAAGAGGCTGCGAACAATGCGCGCAAACATGCCAATGCATTACACATCTGGGTAAGACTCAGGTCCTTGGAAACTGGGATTGCGCTGCTCGAGATTGAGGATGACGGGCTGGGATTCGACGTGGAAGCTGTGAACAAATCCTATGATAAGCGCGGGAGTTTAGGGATGATCAACTTGCGCGAGCGCGCTGAGTTAGTCCACGGGCTGCTGCATATTGATTCCGCGCCTGGGAAAGGGACACGGGTACAGGTCTATATCCCGCTCACCGAGGAATCTGCGGATCGTCTGCACCACGCGAAGATGTAATTCTCTCAAGATAACTTGAGTATATGTATCAATAGAGGCTTTGCCTCCATCACCGCTTTTGCCCGATGGCTGAGGCGGTTTTTTTCTTCCATGGATAGTTCTGCCATGGTTTTGTCCAAATTTTGTAAAAGAAAAATGGGATCATAACCAAACCCGCCTGTGCCACGTTCTTCAGGGATAATTTCGCCTTCACAGATGCCTTCTGTAAGATGTATCTCTCCCTTCGGAATTGCAATGGCAATCGTTGCGCGGAAGCGCGCGGTCCAGGGACGGGGTTTGCCTTGCAGGTTTTGTAAAAGATACAAACGGCGGTCCTTATCGGTTGCGCTTGGTTTGGGAGAATAGCGCGCCGAATACAAGCCCGGTGCGCCGCTTAACGCATCAACTTCGAGTCCCGAATCATCAGCGAGAGAACCGAGGTTACTTGCTTCTGCGAAGGCAATGGCTTTTTTAATGGCATTCTCTGCATATGTTATTCCATCTTCGATGATATCTAACTCAAGATCGATTTGAGATGGCGTGACGAGTTCAATATCTGTGTCTTCGAGTAGATCTTGTAGTTCTCTTATTTTGCCTTTGTTGTTAGTTGCAATGAGGAGTTTATTCATTGAATTATGGAGTGCCGAAATCTACCGTGTAATAACCACCATGGGCGGTATCTGCAACGTAGGCGAATCCCACGCCCATCGCCACGGCATTTGGGTTCAGAATGGCATCGCGATGGATTTGATCGTTCATCCACCAGTCAAACGCGGTTTGCGGATAACCACTACCATAAATGATTTCTTCCGAATAAGACCCGCTATAACCTGCTGCAGCAATCCGCTCCTGGACAGTCGAACCATCCGAACCTGTGTGGCTGAGCAAGCCGTGACAAGCCATGTCAATGCTGTGGCTCTGCGCGGCAAAGGCCAGCTGTGAATTGACCGAAAGGGCTGGCAATCCGTTTTGGGCGCGGGCATTGTTAATCAGTGATGCAATTTCATTGAGATAAGATGAACTGCTCGTGTAGCTGCAGCTTGCGGGTCCACTTGGTTGAGAAACGGGTGTACTGCCTGATATGGTTGGAACCGGTCCACTGGTTGATGCTGTAGCATTGCCGATTAGTATTTTGACCCAGAATGAACTTTCTGTGCCAATTGGAAGCGTTTCACTGTTTGCATTCTTCAATTCGTAGAAGCCAGTATAGGCTCCGTCAATGGATGGGGCGGTGAGCTCAACGGAAACATCGACAGTCTTGCCGGATTCTGTTTGTGGGACAGGTGCCGAATCGGGTGTTTCCATCCGGTCGCCAGCTACAAATGCGATGGTGTATCCACTCCAGTTACATTTACCGGTATTCATGAAACGCCAGGTCTTTGTGAATTTCTCTCCGCGCGTCATCAGTGCATTGTCCGGAACGGTCACATCTTCCAGAAGGACTGCACTATCTTTGCAGGATGTCACGTCTATAGGTGGCGTGCCTGCCGGTGTGGTGGTAGTCGATGGGTCAAGCGTTGACGTTGGTGGAACATCTGTCGGCAGAGATAAGCCTGGTCTTGTCGGGGGCAGTGTGGATGTTACGAAGATGGGCTCAGGCGGGACAGGTGTCTCTTCTGAAACCTTAACGCAGGCACTGAGGCTAAGACACGCGATTAAAAGGATAATCCAAATCTTATTCATACGGAAATTGTACTTTGAAAATATTGGGTCAGAATAAGTGTACTAACGAGTGGATGGCGCGGCAAATACGACCACGTAGTAACCGAAATTATCAAAGAAGGCATATCCTACACCAATTTCGGTGTAGACGGTGCTCAGCAGATTTAAGTTATGCCGTACATCGGTCTTGTCATTGATCCACCATTCTACAACGCCCTGCCCACTTAAAGGAGGATAGCTCCCATAGACATTTTCTGTGACTGATGCGGCTTCATAACCACTAGTCCTTACCCGTGTCTGTGGGGTGGATTTGTCAGAACCAGTATGGGTAAACAGTTTGTTACAAGCCATATCGTTCGCATGTGCTTGCGCGGCGCGCGTCAGCTGTATGTTCAGCATGTAGTCAGGCAGTTCGTTTTGTGCGCGATAGGCATTAATGGCATTGATCGTTTCTGTCAATTTGGCTGAATCGGTGGAGGATGAACAGGTTGCTTCAGCGAAACCAGACTCGCTATCGATGGTGACACTAATGCTTGTGCCAGTGACTGAACTGCCTGTCGTGTCCGGCGTGCTCGATGCGGTCGCGGTGACAGTATTCGTCACATTGATGATTACCCAAAGGCGGGAATCGTTATCGATTTGCATGATCAGTCCCTCGGGGTTTTTAATAACAAAATTACCTCGATGAGTTCCAACCGTGTTGGCTGCCCTCAGGTCCAGTGAAATATCGAGTTCTTCGCCTGGCTGGGTGACGTTCAAAGGTACAGAGTCTGGCGCGTCCATATCCTCATCTGAGTAAGGCGTCAATGTGTAGCCTGATCCCCACGTACATGTTCCAGTATTACGAACGCGCCAGGTCTTCGTAAAGATCGTGCCTCCGGTGACGTTGCTGTTATCTGGGATGGTCACATCTGCGACAAAGGACGCCAGATTGGTGCAGTCAGCTGCATTGATCGGTTGTGGTATGACAGGAGTGAAAGTGGCCGTTGGCAATACTGCTGACGTTTCCGCGAGGGCTGTATTTGTCAAGAGTGGAGTGGGCACGGGTGTATCTGTGCCATCAGATGTTTCCGTGGTAGTGGCTGCAACTGTTTCGCTGGGGGTTGGCACAGCAGTTTGTGTGGAACCTTGTCCAGCGCATCCAGAGAGCATTATAGCTATCAGAGAAGCAACAACGAATAGTTTCTTGATCATTATCAAATCTCCGGTCAAAACATCATCATTTGTGATTTGGATTTTTCGAGCGGATCACTGGCGATCTGTTCCTCAAATGTTTCACGCGTCAGCACTGGAACTTCAACCAGCGTGCGCAGCAAACGATATTTTACAAGTTGATATTTTTTCAGACGCGCCGCCAGGGAGGGGTCACGCTGCTTTTTATACTCAGCGAGCGAGGCCCGCCCACCCGGGATGACAATCACTGTCTGTTCCGGAGGATACGGTGTTTCAGAGATGGCGCGCCCAATCAGCGCGGAAGCCAGAACATAAAATGCGTAGTCTATTTTGTTATCTTCCTCCCACAAATAGTTCTTGCCCTGCTTGCGCGTGGAGTAATTCAATCGCTTGCCGACTGCTTCGATCATGGCTGTAATGGTAATCAGCTCGTTGCGCCGCGCAGAGGCCACATCTTCGCCGCGCAATTTCCATGCCGCGCCCTCTTTTTCTGCATAGGAATCCAGCACAGAATAGATCATCCCTTTGGAGGGTGTGAGTAAACCTGGAAATCGCGGATAGAGGTCTTCTTCGATATTGAGGTAGATGCTATTAGGATTCTTTTGCAAAAAGGTAACAATGGCAACTTCCACGCGATCGGAGAGGGAATCCCCTTGAATATTGTCCTTCGTTTGCGCCGCTGAGGAATCGCGGTTCCGCTCGGGACGAGTAACTAGTCCCCATAAACCTGTGTCCACACTTTCCCCGGTTGAATAGTGAACGAAACGGTTGTCTTCGGATAGCGCAGTTTGTATCAATGAATGTGTGGAACGTAACGCTTCATCGAATTCCTGGTCCCTTTGTTTGAGCATGTGCGATTCTGTGAGCGTGATCATCCCGGCCGCGTGCACATGGAAATAGCTTGCGGGTTCACCGCGTTCCGTCAGATGCGAACGAATGGACGCTCGTACCTCTTCAATGTTCGCTTCGTTTGCCTCACGCTTCAGGTGTTCCCCGCGCCTCCACAAAAGTTGTATCGGATCATGTTCGGTCCGTAATGCAAGGCTTTGCAAGTCAAAGCCTGCTGCGCTTGCAGCGGTGAGTGAAGACGTTAGGAAGGACGGTTCAGGTTCCGAAAGCAATCCAAAGAATGGAGTGCCAAGCGGCAGCAGTTCAAATAAATGTGTGAACGCGGCGTTCAACGCGGTCGCGTTCCAGGCCCAATCATAGCGTCGCCTTCGCAACACAAGCTTGTATGGTTCTACGGCTTCGCGTCCCCATATCCAACCCGCCCATAATGCAGATAACGTCCAGAAGGCCTGATTGGGACGCGGCAACGAACCAATAACAGCAGAGATCGGAATCTCCTTTTTAACTTCATGTGCCAGATCTCTAAGACGACCTTCATAGATGCAGATGCCCCCGCTCTCTGGAAGCTTATCCGGCCAGGCCTCACAGACTACGCTTGAGGCTGTTTCCGTCCATAGGTTTAATCCACGCTCGAGCTGCATCCACAGGTTATGTTCGCGGAACTGATTCGGGATGTTGAGTTGTTTTGGGCGACGCCTTTCAGCAGGATGACCCCATAAGGTGTTACCCGCGTCACACGCGACAAGGAGAAGTGCATTCAATGCTCTGCGGCGTTCTGGAGAAAGATTTAAACTATCAAGTCGATTGATGATGGTGGTCAGCACATATAGCGGACGCGGCAAATAATATTCAATGGCTTCTTCTGCAAAGACGCGATCTTCATCATCCAGCTGGATAACCCTCTCGAACGCGCGGGAGCGATGCAAACTGTCAGTTGAAGCAATCTTTTTTGCGCGCTCGATATCCGGATGTGTTGCAACATATTCACCTGAATCCTCGCAATGTGGACAAGTGTAAATGCGGGCATAGGGTGCAACGTCGCCTTTACGCCAGAGAAATGACTCGGCCTGGATCTCCCGTCCACATGTTTCGCATATTGTCATGTACAACGATTGAAGATGCGTGCCAAGCCTCTCCTCTCCTTTTTTTGCGGCCGATAGGTCAGCCATCGCGGCCTTGAAATCTGCTTCCGGCGAAGGATGAGCAGTCATCTCAAGAAGAAAGCGCGTGATGGGGTTATTTGCTGTCACTAGAACGCGATATCCGGCACGAGCGGCTTCAAGCACGAGTCGCGGGGAGAATCCAAACGGGTCCAGCAGCCAGGCCGAGGCTGGCGCGTGGAGCGGAAGCCAGGAGGAGATTACTCCATCTTCCAGCGGCGGCATGAATCGTGAAAGCGGACCTGGCTCCGGCGGACCTAATCCTGGAATATATGACTGAAGATCCATCGTACTTTAAGTATACTTCCCCCAATGTTTTCGTGCTGAGCAGAGTGACGAGTGAACGTGAGGAACGTAGACAAAACCCGCTTCGACTCCGCACAGCGCGATAATATTATGGAATTTGCCCCAGTGTTGGCGAACACATAATATCGTAGTATTCGAGTTCGGTGGCTTTATTTTGCTCCGCATATGCGGCTGCATCGTCGCCAATGTTACGGACAGTATCCAGGTTTGCCTGCACCTGATAGGGCCAGTAACGCGGCAACACCATGCGCGGGTCGTTGACATAGCCTTCGGGCAGATAAGCAGGCCGCGCCGGGTCAGGTTGATCTGCAAGCGGCACCCAGTTATACATAATAGGACCGCGCGGGTTGATCGTGAAGCCGAGACGATAGCCATATTGCCGCGCAAATTGCACGGGACGAGTTCCAAACCCGCCGCCAGGCCAGATGATGGCGACAGGGGTTTTGTGGAAATTTTGTTGAAGGTCGCTGATTGATTTTTCAAACTCAGTTTTAATGAATTCGTCGGTTGACGAGTCGCTCATGTTAATGTTGTGAATATAGCCATGTGATTGATGATCCACCCAGCCTTCGGATTCAAGGGCAATGTTGTCTTCCAGGCTGAGCGCTCGAGGTCCATCCTCGAAGCTGATCCAGGCGTTGATGACGGGCCAGCCCCATTGATCGTGATATGGACGGAAGTGATCGTTGAAGTATGCGCCTTGATGACGGTCATCTGAAATGAGCAGAACAGAACGTGGAGGAATCTTCGCGTTGTTGTCTATAAAATCTGCCATTTGTGTCGCGTTAATTGCTTCAAAGCCTTGTTCTTTCACGTCATTCATCAGTCTATTAAAATCCTGCACGCTGATGTCGTTTACGTCAGTAGCTTTCTCCTTGTCGACGCCGTGAAACATGACCACCATGACAACCGTCCCAGGCGCGGCGTTATTCGAATTCCATTTATCGTAGAGGTATTGGCAGGTATCCTGAATATAGGTGTGCGGAGTATCCAACGGATTGAGTTGACTCGCATTGAAAATGGATGGAAGGGCCGGTGGTGTACGTACCGCAGTCGGCGGTGGGATAGGTGTTTCGCTCGGAACTGATGTTGACGTAGGTTGTAATTGTGCAAATGCAGTTTCCACCGCTCGTGTAAGCGCTGCGCTCATATCAGGCGTGGGAGGAGACGCTTGAGGCGTGCATGCTGTTAAGATAACGGCGAGTAAGCAAAGGGTTGTAATAAATCGAAATGACTTTTGCATGAGGATGATTTTATCCGATCGTGATGAGACGGCAGTTCAACTGCCGTCTCATCGTTCTTGAATTTCAGAGTCCCAGACTATTCGTTGCTATCGCCCCTTATAAAAGCTTCTACTTTTTCGCGGCAGATATCATCACGGAATTGTTTGGGTGGAGTCTTGAAGAAATAGGATGATGGCCCGATGATCGGCCCGCTAAGTTTGCGATCCAGAGCAATCTTTGCAGAACGAATGGCATCGATCATTACACCGGCAGAGTTGGGGCTATCCCACACTTCCAGTTTGACTTCAACGTTAAGCGGCACATTACCGAAAGTTGTGCCTTCCATGCGGATATAAGCCCACTTACGATCAGTGAGCCAGGGAACGTAATCACTGGGACCGACATGAACATCGTTTTGATCAAGCTCATAGGGAATCATGCTTGTAACCGCGTTCGTCTTGGATATTTTCTTGCTCTCGAGTCGCTCGCGTTCTAGCATGTTCAGAAAGTCGGTGTTGCCACCGAAATTGAGTTGATAGGTGCGGTCAATATGTACGCCGCGATCCACGAACATTGTTGCAAGAGAGCGGTGCAATATGGTTGCACCAACCTGGCTCTTGACATCATCACCGAGGACAGGGAGTTTTGCATCCCGGAATCGTTTTGCCCAGTAATCGGAAGAAGCGATGAAAACCGGAATACCATTGACGAACGCACAGCCCGCTTCAAGACATTGTTCCACGTACCATTTGGTTGCCATCTCAGAGCCGACAGGGAGAAAGTTCACTACCACGTCAGTCTTTGTATCTTGGAGCAGTTTGACAATATCTGCTGTGGACCCTGGCGCCTTTTTGACCATTCCCGAAAGATATTTTCCTAGTCCATCGTGGGTCATGCCTCGTACAACGCGAACCTTGAGATTAGGGACATCCGCAAACTTGTACGTATTATTTGGTTCAGCAAAGATAGCTTCGGACAAGTCTTTGCCAACTTTGGTGACGTTTACATCAATGCCGAGTGTGAATTCAATATCACCAATGTGATATCCTCCCAAACGCGTGTGCATGATTCCCGGAACCTTCCCGTCGTCCATGGCATCTTTGTAGAATTGCACTCCTTGAACAAGCGAGGATGCACAATTCCCTATGCCAACGATGGCGACGCGTACTTTTTTATGTGCCATGTAGTAAATCTCCTTATTTTGTTGTTTAGGCCCTGCTGGTTTTCTGGCCTGATTACTTTCATTATTGCAAGGAAGGCAATAGCCTCCTCAAATCATTAATAACGTGAGAAAACTTTAAAGTCTTGAGCTGACAATTACAATGAATTGCTTATTCTTTTATAGGGTCGGTGTTGTATAATCTATCCGATGACAACCACCGAACGCATTGACCACTTAGAGCGATTACTGGAAGTCGTGAGGGGGCTCACCACAGCGCCCGACCTTGAAGCATTTTTACAATCCATTATCAATGAAGCTACCGAGTTAACCAATAGCGAACTAGCATCTATCCTCGAATACGATGAAACTGCAGAGGAGTTACGCTTCCTTGCCGTGCAGTGGTTCCAGCGTGACATGTTGCGTCCGTTGGGTGTCCCGCTGGAAGATAGCGCGGCGGGCTGGGTGTATCGAAAGGGTCAGCCGCTGATTATTCAGGATGTGAAGGTGGATAAGCGTCACTTTAAAGTGATCGACCGCGTGACAAAACACGTGACACATTCTTTGGCAGTAGTGCCACTAATGGTCCGTGGTGAGGTGGTCGGTGTGCTGGAGGCCCTCAATAAAAAGGACGACGCACATTATACCGAAGAAGACCTCACTATTCTAGCGACGCTTGGCGCTCTTGCGGCGCAGGCGATAAAGAATGCAACTCTGCAACGAAAAGTCAAAGCCGCCAGTGTTCAACTTGCCGAACTGGAACGCCTCAAAACGGACTTTATCGCGATCACGTCACATGAGCTTCGGACTCCCCTTGGTTTGATTCTTGGTCATGCAACTTTCCTGCGGGAACTGGCTGGCGCGGAATATAGCGAACAACTGGATACTATCATCCGCAATGCGACCAAACTCAAGGATATCGTCGAGAATCTTTCAGATGTCGATAACGTTCAGAGCGGCGCAGCACGCGTTCGCAGTCACAAGGTTTCACTGGTAAAAATTGCCGAGGATGTGATCCTGACATTTCAGGATGAGGCAAATTCAAGGAACATTACACTGAAATTTGAGCGGGATGAGTCTCCTTATGAGATCGAAGCAGACGGCGCCAAGATCAGTATTGCATTGAGCAACATCATCAAGAATGCCATTCAGTTTACAGATTCTGGCGGCAAGGTCACCATTAAATTGGAAGAAGATTCTGGCTATTTAAAAGTGACTGTGATGGATACTGGAATTGGAATACCCACCAGGGATTTGCCGCGCGTGTTTGAAAGATTCTTCCAGGTCGAGACGCATCTTACCCGACGATATGGCGGCATGGGACTGGGGCTTGCAGTCGCAAAGGCAATGATCGAATTGCATGGCGGTCGCATTTGGGCCGAAAGCGAAGAAGGAAGAGGAAGTACATTTACTTTTCTGTTACCGATGAATCAAATGCATGGGCAGGTAACTTCCACCAGTCCCTTTATTGAGCAATAAATAGCTCAAAACTTTTAGATTCACCAGTTATTAAGGATAATCCGCTCACTACAGCGGATTTTTTTGTTATCTATTTTATAATTGCATTAATCGTGGATCTGAATTTTCTGGTCTTTGGTCAATTGACGCGCGAATATCTTTTGCCTCCTGTGGGTCCACCTCGGCTTGACGCAATTGGGGGTAGTCTGCTGTATGGCGCAGCGGGGCTCGGAGTATGGGAATCAGGTATCGGTCTAGTCGGACGCGTTGGGAATGATTACCCGCGCCAGTGGCTCAATGAATGCAAATCGCGTGGGCTGGATACACGCGGTGTCCACATCCTTCAAAAAGATTTGGATGTGCGCGAGTTCCTCTCGTACAATGAGTCTTTTGAATTGAGTCGCATTAATCCGGTTACGCATTTTGCGCGCCGCGAAATGACCTTTCCCAAATCGCTGCTCGGGTATCAGCCGTTCGATGAAAAAAAAGTCGAGGAAGACCGCGCATTGATCGTTACGGACATTCCCGATGAATATCTGACCGCCAGAGCCGCGCTGATCTGTTCCATGGGACTCGTCACACAGACACAGTTGATCGCGGGACTCAAACGCGGGTCAGTGCATACATTTATCCTGGATCCCTCGCCTGCCACCATGACGCCCACTGCCCGGCGCGCATTGCCTGCCTTGCTTAATGGTGTAACAGCCTTCCTGCCGTCACTGGAGGAGTTAAAAAATTTATTCTGGGGTGAGACTCATGACCCCTGGCAAATGGCTCAGGCAGTTTCAGTCTATGGCTGTGAATATGTGGTTATCAAATGCGGGGCGCGAGGCCAATTGCTGTATGATGTGGATACCAAACGTAAATGGGAGATCCCTGCCTATCCCGCGCGAATAGCGGATCCTACGGGCGCAGGGGATGCTTTTAACGGAGGCTTTCTCGCTGGTTATTGCAGGAATTATGATCCGATTGAAGGTGTTTTATGCGGGAATATTTCTGCTTCGTTGAAATTGGAGGGCAGTGGTCCGTTCTATCCGATGGATGTTTTGCCGGGTCTTGCGGATGCCCGCCTAAATGTGTTAAAAGATATGGTGAGAGAAGTCTAATGGCCTTGAAGACAATGACTGTGGTAGTTAATAATCAGTAATTAATAATTTTCAGAACAGATTGATTTATATGATATGAACGAATTAATAAAACGTGTAATTGACCTTGCCATCGAGATTCAACAGATTCCTGCGCCGACATTTGAAGAAGCGAAAAGGGCGGAATTCGTTTGTGGGATGTTCGTCAACGAAAAATTGACAGACGTTTTTGTGGATGAGAGGGGCAACGTGTTTGGCCATCTCAAAGCAAAAGGCAGGAGAAAACCCTTGATCGTTTCTGCACATTTGGATACTGTCTTTCCACGCGAAACGAATTTGAGTGGAAGACGCCAGGGTGGGAAAGTCTATGGGCCAGGTATCGGTGATAATTCCGTGGGTGTTGCCGGGTTGATTGGTTTGAATTGGATGCTACGCGAAGAAAATATCCATCCGAGTGGCGATATCTGGTTTGTAGCTAATGTGTGTGAAGAGGGACTCGGCGACCTGCGCGGCATGAAAGCAGTAGTCGATCGCTTTGGCGCGGATGCACACGCGTATCTTGTCCTTGAGGGGCTGGCGTTGGGGCACATCTATCATCGTGCTGTGGGAGTCAAACGTTATCGCGTCACAGCACGCACCTCGGGCGGGCACTCATGGTCTGATTATGGCAAGCCATCGGCAGTGCATGAATTATCGAAATTAGTTGTGCAACTGGCATCGCTTGAATTGCCAAAGGAGCCGCGCACAACAATGAATGTGGGGAAAATCTCAGGCGGTACCTCAGTGAATGTCATTGCGTCGGATGCAACGCTCGATCTGGATTTGCGTTCAGAGGACCAGGAATCTTTGGCGGAGTTGGTATCGACAGTAGATACATTGATCCATAACGCCAACAAACCAAATGTCAGCGTTGAGGCGGAAGTGATCGGTCAACGTCCTGCCGGCGAGATCTCTGCGAATCATTCGCTTGTCCTGCTGGCAAAGGATTGTCTGCAAGCACAGAAATTGGATGCGGGTCTAATTTCAGGCTCTACAGATGCAAATTTGCCACTCAGCAAAGGTTACCCCGCGATTGTGTTAGGCGTGACCACAGGAGGCGGCGCACATACGATGAATGAATACATCCATACGGCCCCTGTGGAGAAGGGCATGGAACAGTTGGCGAGATTTGTTGAGAGGGTGTGGGAATGAGAAATTTAAGCAGCATGGATTCGACGCTGCACAAAACCAGGACACTTGCCCGATTTGCCAATTACACCCAGCGCAAGTGTTATGAATTGAGATTATTTCAACCCTAATACTTCAAATACATCTAGAGGTACGGTCTTACCTTTTACTGAGAGGGGCGTGCTTGGTTTAGCTTCGATTTCGTTGCTCACTCGTTCGTAGGCTTCGCGGCTGATGATGATCTGATTTTTGGCAGAATTTTCCTGAAGGCGCTTGGCGGTGTTCACGCTATCGCTGATGGCTGTATATTCCAGCCTTCTGTCAGTGCCGATCAATCCCAGCACCGCGTCACCATAATGGATGCCTGCGCCGAAGGAGAGGTGCGAATCCTTCGGAAGTTCCTTATATAGTGCTTCAACCGAATCACGGATCGCCAGCGCGGCTTTGACCGCACGCAATGTGTGATCCTTTTGCGGAACAGGCGCGTTGAACCATGCCATGATCGCGTCACCCATGAACTTGTCAATCGTACCTTCCTGCGCGAGCACTGCCTCGGCCATCGCAGCAAGGTAACGGTTAAGAATTGAAACGAGTTTTTCTGGTGCAACAGTTTCACTAAAGGAGGTAAAGCCACGCACGTCGGCAAACAGCACGCTAATATCCGTTCGTTTGCCGCCAAGTTGTAAACTATTCGGGTCTAGCTGCTCGATGACTGCGGGCGAGACCATGCGCTCGAAGAGCCTGCGCTGCGCTTCGAGTTTATTGCGTTCGGTCAGGTCATCGAGCACAATCGCGACGCCTTGCGTTTTCTGACCCGCATCTTTTAAGGGGGAGAGGTTTAGTCGCCAGTCTACATTGCCGCGTTGAGGGAGGCTCTGGCTGAGCTCCAGCCCCACAATAGGCTGATCACTTTCCCGGACTGAGTCCATGTGTGCCTGGATGTCGTTTGCAAAGGTGGGAAGGATTTCTTCCAATTTTCGTCCGACGATCTCTGCAGATGCCTGCCCCAAAATGGACGCGGCGGCTCGATTGCACAGGGTGATCTGATCCTGCACATCGGCCGTAATCACACCCGACACAATGGACGCGAACACATCGTCCATGAGATTCTTGAGTTCAGTTACTTCTTCGAGGGTACGCTTGAGCGAGGAGAACAGACGCGCGTTCTCAATGGCAACTGCAGCCTGGTTTGCAAAGGCGATCAACAAATCGCGTTCTGATTCTGAAAATATGCCTGAGCGGATGCGGTTATCTGTGTAGATGACACCGATAATGTCGTTCTTTATGATCAATGGCACACACAGGATCGAACGCAGGTTGAAGGCGATGATGCTTTCCTGCCCGCCAAAGCGCGGATCCTCGCGTGCATTGGTAGTGAGAATGGCTTCACCACTGTTTATCACCCGTTCCACAATGGAGCGACTGATGGCAAATTCATTTTGATTGATGGATTCCTGTTCCCAGTTCCGGGCAATGCGTGAGACCATTTCGCCGCGTTCATCACGCAGCATGAGGAATCCACGCTCTGCCTCGGTAAGGCGGACGATCGTATCCATCACGATCTGCAGTACTTCATCGATCTCCAATGTCGAGTTGACAACTTGCCCAATCCCTGCCAGAGCCTGTAGATGGCTATAGCGTTGTTCAAAGGGGATCAGAATCTCGCTAATTCGTTCCAGGGAGTTCTCCAGCGCTTTCAGTCCATCTATAGCCTGGGTATCTCGGTTCGCGTCCAGCGAGTTCCGCAGCTTCGCTCCCTGCTGGGTTACGGCAATGAGTTGATCGTTGATCGAGATGGGCTTTGTCTTGGCTGTAGCCATTGGTTTTCCTCTCTCCCCTTGTCGGGAAAGAACGGTTTATGTTTTTGTGAAGTACGAACCAGTCCAGAAATGGCGAATCTTTGAGACGATGACCTGCATTCTGACCTGCATGGCAGCGCGTTGTGCCAGAGTAGCGTCTGCTACCCTAGAAGTATAAAGGGATGTCTGGTGTTCGTCCAGAAGTACTTTTATCGGATTCTTCATGTGCGGCAGGATCATGGCGAGCTTGTCGGCGCGCTCAACCGGTGTGGCGTGGACCGGCGCAGGTTCTTTGAGAGAACGCAAACCAAAATTGATGCTTTCGAATGCCTTTTCAATTGGAGAAAGCGAAACCCAGCGCTCCCAATTGATTACCCATGGCGGAGCCTGTGCTCCGCTTCGCTCGATGCTTGCCCGCAGAAAGACTGGAATGCGGGTTGGAAGGGAATAGCGACGGCCAAAGTAAATCGTCAGTGCCGCGAAAGCAATCAATAATGGAGTCAGGTAGAGAAGGGGAGAGATCGGTGTATCCGTTTGTGCAGACTCGTCTGGCCCGATTTCAGATTGATCAGGCGATGGAATGTTTGGTTCTTCCAGGAGAGGATTATTGAAAGGATTGAAGTTGTTTGCATTCGGGTCCTGCGGTGCGACTGGCCGTGTGAGAGGATCCTGATTTCCTGTTGGTTCAAATTCCACCCAACCAATACCAGGGAAGTAAACCTCGGGCCAGGCATGCGCGTTTTTCTTGCGCACGGTAAAGATACCAGGCGTGAGTCCCTCTTCTGGTGAAAGATCATCTCGAACGGCAATGCCTTCGCCCTGTGCAAATCCAACGGCCATGCGCGCTGGAATACCTAGCGAACGCAACATGAGAACTTCAGAAGTGGCGTAATAAACACAATAGCCTTGTTTAAAGTCGAATAGTATCCATTCAAGCGTATCCGTGTTGCGCGGGGGTGATGGAATTGTTGGCGCATATTCGATATTGTCCCGCAGATAACGCGTGATCGCTCCCGCTTTGTCGTACGGCGTTTCAGCACCAGCTGTGATCTCTGCTGCCAGTTCTCTGATATGCGGAGAAAAATCCTCAGGCAGTTGCAAATATTTATCGGTGACCCAGGCAGGGTATTCTGTGCCAGCTTCACGCAGTTGAGTGATGTTAGGGTTGCTCAATACGGAATCAACCTGATACGTCTCGCCTGGCAAAAGAGTGGGAGACGCACTCCAGGAGAAAATATCTTTCTGCTGATTCTCTCCTGCAGGAGCCGCCAAATAGCTTCCACCGCGGCTGACCCAGACGAGTTGCTGTGGGCCATAAAGTAACGAAAATCTCGATTCGCCTGCGTCAAAGACGAAGCGCGACAGCGTTCCTTCCGAGTTCTCCACAACGGAGGGTCCAGGGTTCAATGGAGAATATTCATGGCGGGTCGTACCGGTTGTATACCACTGATCTTTCGCAAAATAATCATACACACGGCCGCGCCAGTAATAGCGTGGCGGCTTTTGTTGGAAGCCCAGATCCGGGACTTGCACCTGGAACATGACCGTATCAGAAAGTGGAAATCCCTCCCCCAGTTCGAGTTCCGTTCCGAAGAATTCACCCGGCCTTCCGCCACTGGCGGATTCGAGCGCGCTGACAGCGTTTTCCATTCTCCTGGTGAACTCATTCCAGGGTTTGGTAATCTTATTCCAGGCCTGCCGTGCAGAATCGATTCTGGTTATGGAAATGGGCACAGTCCATGCCATAAGAATGATCAGACCCGCGGCAATTGCCATTCCGCTCGTGAGGTCCACGCTATTTTCAGGTGATAGAAAGACCCGTCTTTCCCGCCAGTGTTTTTGGTCCTGCAGAAAATTCAGCCGCCCCAAAAGGAACAGAGTGATGAATACAAAGAATGCCAGAAACCATAAACGCCCCGCCGCGACGTTATCATAGTTTTGGATGATGAGCATGCCGATAGCAGATGGAAGCACAATTCGCAGAAAATTCTGGTGGCGTAAAAGACTGAATCCTGCGGATGCACTGATGACCCAGAAAGTAATGGACATGCATGCAATGAAAAATAAAGGATCCTCTACAGGTCGGCGTGAAAAGAATTCCGAGATGGAATAAAGAAGACGGCCGCCTACGCTGGCGAGTTGCTCTTCCAGTGAAGTTTCCTGGTCGATCACCAAAGTCCATTGCAAAGGGACTAGGATGATCATATAGAAAAAACTGATCCAGCGCGCGGTTCTGCGCGGGAACTGGCTATATCCCAATGCCAGCCCGATGACAACCCCCATGGTAGTGAACAGTTGTATCAAAGGCAGGCGCGGCACCCAATCTGTGGCGACAAGGCGTCCAGCGACAGTCTGCAAAAGCGCGAAAAGCAGAATAATAGCGGGCCAATCCCACCAGCGGGATTGCTCAGATGGCTTTTCCATTAGTACTGAGTCTACAATTAAGAGGGAGGTTCGTCAAATACTGGAGAGGGGTTTTTATTAATGCTAGCTAAATGTATGTTCGGATTTTTACCTGTATTTTGCTCTCAACTCATCTGCAGCGTTATTTAGCTCCACAGCATTTTTCTGGATTTTCTTGATCGCCTCGACGGCATCATCCACGCCCTGGGGCCCAGCGCGAAAGATTGCTTCATCCAGCCAGACCGCTTCATGTTCGCAAGCCCGGATCGCTTCAGGCAGGTCCAACTTTTCGAAATCGAAATACTCAGGGAAGGCATTTGGCACTGCTAACTTGGACTTCTGCGGCTGGAACAGATCGTAATTGTTCATGGCGTGATAACCAGTCCAGGCATCGATCCCTTCGGCATCCAGTGCACCACAGAGCAGGTCATGCTCCATGCCGAACTCTGCGGGGTCAATCGCGAAGATATAACGATAGAATGAGCGCGTCGTATGACGTTCATCGCGCTTCAACACACGGATACCTTTGATCTCGCTCAAGGCTTCATCCATATATGCTGCCATCGCCTCCCTTTGTTTAGCTTGCTCAGGAAAGCGCTCAATGCCAACCAGCGCGAGCGCGGCCTGCAATTCGCTCAAGCGATAATTGCCACCTTGTACCGCGAGACCATTTGAATCCTCATCCCCACCGCCTAACGCGTGTGGACGCCCACAATCAATGATTGAAGCGGCAAGCGCGGCGTGTTCTGCCGATTTACACAGCAATATTCCACCTTCGCCTGAGGTGAGCGTTTTGGATGATTGCAAAGAGAACGAGCCGAAGTGACCAACTGTCCCTGCGCCCTGACCGTTCCATTTGGCTCCATGTGCGTGCGCGCAATCTTCGATGACGATCAAATTGTGTTTTTCGGCAAGTTCCATGATCGCATCCATGTCCGCCATACTCGCGCCAAGATGAACGGGGATAATCGCTTTGGTTTTTGATGTGATTGCTTTCGCTGCAGCCTCTGCAGAGAGACAATATGTGTTCGGATCTACATCCACGATGACTGGAATCGCTCCCGCGGCCATTGGGGCAGATGCCGTTGCCTGAAACGTATACGCAGGGACAATGACCTCGTCGCCCCAGCCAACGCCCGCCGCGCGCAATGCGACTTCCATCGTGACAGTTCCATTGATCATCGGCACCGCATAGCCACCACCCTGTAACTCCGCAAATTTCTTCGCCAGTTCGGCAGTCTTCGGCCCTGGATATGGATACCCACCCCAGCGTCCGGATTTGATAACTTCGGTCACGGCATCGATCTCACGCTGGTCCCACACGGGCCATTGCGGGTAAGGTTCTGTTCGTGTTTTCAATCCTCCGAGAATTGCTAATTCAGACATAGAAGCCTCCATGTATTTTCAATGCAATCAACTATTTGACGATTTCCTTTGCCGTTCGTACCATATTGTCACGCACCGCGTATCCATCAAAGTTAACTTGCTCCATTCCAAGGATTACTGCGCCAACAACAGGCGGACCATCCAGCCGAATCAGTTTTGCCCTGGGACAATGTTTGAGAACAAGATCGCGCATCGGATCCATGATGAGGTCACCCGCTTCAAAGACACTACCTGATTGGATGATCTCCACTTCATCGTTTTCCATTTCGATCTGGCGTGCAACTGAAACAGCCAGCCACCCAAGCTCTTCGCCCGCCCATTGAAGGACTTCACATGCTGCATTATCTCCGTTACGTGCGGCGTTGATCACTTCTATAGTGAGGCGCGATAACAAATGATATTGTCCGTTTGATAATCCTTCCATCAAATCCATTTCATTTTGTGCGCCGGTGGCTTGGAGATAAATCTGCGTTAACAAGGTTGGCTTAATGCGTTTGATCCATGCATAGTTCACCATTTGGAGACCCCTTTCCATAATCTCGAGCGCCCCGCCAAATTCGCCAAATGGCACGCCATTGCCGACAATACGACCCTCCTGTCCGCGTTGCCCGCGTCCGCGGCAATTGTTGGATGAACCCGCTGTGACATTGACACCAATCCCGCGTGTTGCACCTGCCAGCAAGCCGTTCATGCCATCGTTAACGACTTCCACCAGGCACGATAACATCAATGTGGATATGGCTTGCAGATGACCTTCACGATCAGATGGAAAATCATATCCCGCGACGCCAAATCCTGCTCCCGCTATATCTGCTGTTTTTACGCCTGACATTTCGCGTGCTCTCGTGAACGACTCTTGCAAAACAGCTGTCAATCCCTCATAGCCCACGCCCTGGTGATTCCCACCCGATGACTTGCCAAAACCAATACATCTACCTGTTTCATCCACGATCAGAGCGTGAGTTTTGGATGAGCCAACATCAATACCCAGAAAATACTTCATGCATTCCTCATTGCATCTCGTAGCACACGATATCCAATCAACTTGATGTCTTCGCTTTCAATAAATTTCTTCAACTCATCGCTCATGAACGCATTGTAATTCGCGACCCTTGCGCGCCAATCTGGAGCAATCGCACGCAGTTCGGCCGTATCAATGGATGGGTGCAAAATAAAATGTGTAATCCCAACTGGCACTTCACCAAATAATTTCTTCGCAATATTGATGTGGTCATCGCCATGTTCCAGGGGCATCGAAAAGATACCATCCACCATCGGGACACCCATCGTTTCCAGTTGCTGCATAATTGGCGCGTTGGCGATTCGTTCCTCTTCATCGACGCTCATCATATCAATTCCCTTTGAGTCAAGGCGCGGCAACATATTTGGCAACAGCCTGCTTGCTCCAGCTTGGATATAGGATTGAATGAAAAGTGGATTCATAATCGTGCCCATGTGCGAATCGACATGTGTGACATCAATCCCCGTTGCCAGTGCACGTTCGATTTGCGCATTGACTTCTACAGAGACGGCCTCTGGCTTAGCATTATCATAAACGGCCTGGTGCCACTGATTGAAATAACCGTCCGCATCCAACAGACCTGAAGTCTGGTCCCGCGTGGAGACCGGTCCCCACCGGTAACTCTCCCACTCTGCATTTAACGTCGCATGGACGCCCATATCAATTTTGGGATTTTCGCGGCACATCTGCGCAACAGCGGGAAACCACGGACACGGAACCATCACCGCGCCCGATGTGATCGTGCCATATTCCCATAAATCTTTAAATGCCTGCACCGACGCGTGACACATGCCAATGTCATCGGTGTGAACGATGACAAGACGATCATTATCTGAATAGCCAAGTTTCTTGAGAAATGGGTTGGGAGTCATCGTTTCGTCACCTTTTTCTGTCTTTCAATAATTTCATCTTCCCATTTCAGCTCATCTGAATTGGGAATTCTTCCTTCGCGTTCCATCACTTCAAAGACCTGCGCCATGCCCTGCTCGAGTGAAATTTGCGGATGAAACTCAGGCACATCGCGGGATAACTTCTCTGAGGAGTAATATGCGTTAAATGCAAATTCATCTTCAAGAATGCCGGAGTTTGGGACATTGAGTCTTCTTAAGTCTTCAAACGGCACGCCGACAAGTTCAACTTCTTTGCCGAGAATTTTTCCGGCAAGGTAGTGGTAATCTGCCCAGGTGACATAACCGCGATTGACAGCGTTGTAAGTCTGTCCAATCGTATTTTCTTTGCCTATTACTCCCGCGAATGCTTGGGCAATATCATCCACGTGCATATGTTGATGAAGTGCAAATCCATCGCCACAGACGATAATAGGCTTGCCCTTTTTGACGCGGTCTATCCACGAGAAATCCCAGCAGATTTGCCTCAACATTCCCTGCACAGGACCGTATGTTGTTGAGGGCTTGATGATGATTGCTGGAAATTTCTCATGATGATACGCTGCCAGATATACATCATCCGCCGCAACTTTGTTTCGTCCATACTCCGTATTGGGCCGCAGGGGATGAGTCTCTTCAACTGGGAAGTAGTCGTATTTAATCCCATAGGTACAGGTGGTTGATGTTTGCACGAACCAGCCGACCCCGCGAAATGCACGCACACTGGATTCGGCATCTTCTGCATTGAAGCAAATCATATCAATAGCTGCGTCGAACTTCTCGGCTTGCATTTTTTGCTCAAAATCTTCCCGGTTCCGTCGGTCACCTTGAATAAGACGAACGCCATCCGGTATTGTTGTCCTCTGGCCACGATTGAAACACATGACTTCATGTCCATGCTTGAGCAAAAGCTGGACAATGGACTGGCTGATATTTCCTGTTCCACCAACGATACAGATTTTCATGTTTTATAATCCACAATGTAATGCACTAGTGTGTAGCACTTTGAGTGGTTCGCCGCGCGAGAAGGATTGGTCTGCTGCCACTTGTTGAGATTTGGCATCAAGTGCCTTCACGAGTTGATCCATTTCCTCTGGAGTAAACTGCGCTTCATAACATCGCACTGCCTCGATCTTGGTTTCCCATATCGTTGAAATATCCATAATCATGTTTGGCTCACGGGTGTGGTAGAAAATGATTCCCTTAATATCATGCCCTTTGTAGGCCGAATCAACTGTCAAGTCGCTCGAGGCAATCTTTGTTAGTCCGGCAAACATCACTGCTTCCGCTGTAGCCAATCCTGTTTGGATATGGTCGTGGTGGGCTTCGTAAGTCAGCCAGGGATCAACGGTCAAGACAAAGTCAGGTTGGAGCAGCCGAATATATTTTAGGCAGTCAGAGCGTAAGGCGAAGTAATCGTAATTCCCTGCATCGGGATAGCCCAGCCAATATTGCTCTCTCACGCCGATGATTTTTCCCGCTGCGAACTGATCGCGTTTCAATGCTTTTGCAGCCTCTTCATCCGAAAGCGAATGGTCAACAACTCCCATGAGATCATCTGTCGCCGTGAGATAGATCAACTCTGCCCCGTTTTGTTGAAGCAGTGCCAGAGTCCCCGCCACGGCAATATCGTTATCATCGTAATGAGGCTGAATACATAGAACACGTTTTGCCTCAAAGATGTTTGGCATCGGCAGAATGGTTTCGATGGTCATAATTTAATCTCTACTACTTTCCTGGTATTTGCACTCTCATAGGCTGCATCCATAACTTTCATATTTATCCAACCTTCAAGCCCACCGGGGACCGGCTTTTGATTCTTTTCAACACAGTGGATAAACTAAGTAAGAAATCTATTTTCACTTTGAGAGGAAGGACTAGACAGTTAGCCCTTAATCCCTGTAAAGACCACGCCTTGTGTGAAGATGCGTTGGGCGAGGAAGTAAAGAATGATGGGAGGCAGGATCATCACGGCAGAAGCCGCCATGATATAGTTTGTATTTACAGCATAAAGTGCATTGAATGTTTGCAGACCAACAGCCAGTGTCCAATGTTCGGGACTATGTAAATAGATGAGAGGTTCGTAAAAATCATTCCAGGCGTACAGAAAGTGGAAGATTGCCACAGAGACCAACGCTGGTCTTGCTTGTGGCAGGATGATAAATAATAGAGTTTGCATCGGCGAAGCACCATCTATTTTGGCGGCATCATCGAGTTCAAGTGGGATAGTCATGAAAAACTGACGAAGCAGAAACACATCATAAGCATTCGCAAAGAACTGTGGGATGATAAGCGGCAGGAGGGTATCCACCCAGCCAAGTTTGTTGAATAGAACATAAGTTGGTAATAAACGCACTTGACTGGGTAACATAATCGTTGACAGCAATAAGATAAACAGCACATTCAGCCATGGTGCGCGGAAGCGGGAAAATCCATAAGCGACGAGTGAACATGAAAACAGCATCCCTGCCATGCCAAGGAAAGTGACCAACAATGTGTTGATGAGCAATTTGTTGAATTTCATCTGCTTGAGGGATTCAGGAAAATTTTCGAAATGCATTTCAACATGTTTTATCGCGGTTTGACCGGCGATGACCAATTCGTAGGTTTGTTCCTGATTGGCGGGGTCAACGAATAAACCCTTGCCGCCAGGGCGATTTTTGATCAACGCCATTTCGCGGGTTTGTCCATCTATTGTGACCCGATAAAGCGGTTCATCCTGACCGTTGATATTGACGGTTGTCGCCGCGATAGGAATCAAAGGGGGTGGGCTTTGACGTAATTGATCACGGTCTTTCACAGCTGTGGAAAGCAGATAGAGGAACGGAATCATGATAATGACCGCGCCTGCGGCGAGTATCAGCGTGGTAATTGCTTTCAGGATGAAAGATGATCCCTGAACTCCTGTAAAAGACCTTACGGATTGAGTCATGTCAGCGGCCCCTCAATTGACCTTCATAATAAACCCACGCATCCGAAGAACGGAAAATTAGCAGGGTGAATACCAGTACGATCAGAAATAACACCCATGCCATCGTGGAGGCATATCCCATATGAAAATATCGAAAGGCGTTTTGATACAAATAGAGATTATAAAAAAGTGTAGAACGAGCCGGGTTGCCTGTTCCGTTTGTAAGCACATAGACCTCAGTAAAATACTGAAATGTTCCAATAAGCCCGAGGATAAGATTGTAGAAAATGACAGGGGTCGTCATAGGTAAAGTGACATGGCGAAAACGTTGCCAGGCTGTAGCTCCATCCACTTTTGCCGCATCATATAATTCGGTCGGCACGCCCTGCAAGCCCGCCAGATAAATTATTACATTGCCACCCACACTCCATAAACTCATGATAACCAATGCTGGAACTGCCCACTGAGGATCGGCAAGCCATCCAGGACCTTTAATGCCGAATTGTTCCAGGAATGGGTTGAGGATTCCAAATTTGGGGTCAAAAATCCTTCCCCAAAGCAGTGCCACAGCCACTCCCGCGATCACTGAGGGGAGAAAATATATGGTCCGCCAAATATTGATCCCAGTAATTTTTTGATTCAATAGTACAGCAATAAAATAACTAAACACCAGCCCAAGCGGAAGTGCAATTATGGCGTACTTGAAGGTAATGCCCAGAGAGTGCCAAAATAATTCATCACGGAATAAATTGATGTAATTGGTTAAGCCAATCCAACGCGGCGAATCCACAATGTTGTATTCTGTAAATGAGAAAAATAACGATGCCAGCATAGGGCCAATCGTGAAAATGATAAACCCCAGGATCCAGGGTGATATGAAGGCGTATGCCCAAAGTGACTCGCGGCGGGCAAGACCGATGCGTGGAGATGAATTCATAATTTATCCAATCCGGATGTTGCAAGTAGGGAGCTAAAACCTCACAGGTCCAGGCAAAGTCGACCTGTGAGGCGAAATACTTATCTGTTTAACTATGGGTAAGCAGCCCAATACTCATCCAGGATTTTTTGCACTTCTTCGTTGACATCAGTCAATACTTTGTTGGCATCTTTTTCCTCGCCGGAATATACCAGTGAGAGCCCATTGTTGAGGGCATCTTCGATCTTACCCCATTCAGGAATCCATTCTTCATTGTTGGGTTTATCGAGATAGTCAATGGACTTGAAGATGACATCATAGTCAATGCCGGGGTAGTCTGCCTTGAGTTGCTCAAGGAATTTATCCTGCACCGATTTGCGCGCAGGGATACACCCGTAGATTCGGCAAACATCCACAATGATCTCGGGTGATGTCAGCCACTTCATCACTTCCCATGCTTCCTGTTTATGCTCAGCATCTTTGGGAATGGTGAAGTTATCCGCGTCGATGCGGGCGATGCGTTCACCCTTTGGGTTGTAAGGGAAAGGTGCAATGTCTGCTGAAAACGAAAGATCATGCAAGCCTTCCGCCAAAAACCAGGTATGGCTGTAGAACATTCCGGTTGTGCCGGGTCCAAACGGATCGACGCCTGCCGAGTCGCGTCCTGCCTGAACTTCTGCACTGCCGATGAAGTGATCCACCCAGATGCCATCACTCAGCCACTGCAAACCCTGAATCCATTCCGGAGAATCTGCAACAGCAGTTTTGTAGTCTGAGGTCGTGGGACGTCCGACATTCTCAGCACCCCAGTCGGCGAGCGTACCGCGCATCCCATCCCAGGAATCGTCATAGCCATATTGCACGATATTTTCAGGATCAAAGTCTGGGTCGGTGGCGTTCTTGCCATTCTTATCAACTGTCAACTTCATCGCGTATTCGCGCAGTTTATCCATATTCCAGGATTTATCTTCGAAGTCATGTGTGGGGTAATCCAGACCGGCGGCATCGAACAGATCTTTATTGTAATAAATGTAAGATGGATACAAACCAAGTGGCAGGCCTGTATTCTTATCTGGATAGGTATTGAGTTCTACCGCCGGACCGTAAAAATCGCTTAGATCAAGTTTCTCCGCTTCGATATAAGGCGTAACATCCTCCCAGGTATCAAAGAATTCAGCTACAGTGGAAATGCCATTCGGTCCTACCAGTTGCGGTGCATTACCACCGGAGAGCATGGCCAAATAGCGCGTGGCGTATTCTTCATGCGGCACGATCAAAAATTCGATTTCAATATTGTCATGGGTGGAATTGTACTTTTCAGCTAACGCGTTTTGAGCGTCAACTTGATCAGGATCAGTGCCGGTGCCCATGCCAACAAAGATCACAACTTTGACTTTTTCAGCTGGTGCTTGTGTGGCAGCTGTGCCGCCACATGCGGCTAAGAGCATCGAAGCTATTGCGCACAAGGCAAGCAACTTAAACAGTTTGTTTTTCATTTGCTCCTCCAAATAGTTTGAACGGATAGGATGCACTTCACTCTAAGCGAATCTCTCTTTCTTCCACCTCCTTGCAAATGAATGTCTCATGTTGTAATAAATTGTAACAAATTTATCCTATAATTCAAACAGGAGGCTGCCATGCAGGAGCTCACTGCCCGTCAGGTTAATATCACCGATTTATTCTGGTCGCCGCGTCTTGAGGTCAATGCGCAAAAAGCGATCTTTCATCAATGGAAACAACTCGAGGCGACGCGTTGTATCGATAACTTCCGTCTGGTTGCAGGTGAGAAAGATGGATTCCGCGAAGGCTGGTTCTTTGCGGATTCGGATGCGTACAAATGGCTGGATGCGGCCTCCCGGGTCTATGCGCTTCACGCGGACCCCAAACTCGCCTCCCTTATAGATTCGTTTATCGCCCTTCTGGCGCGTGCCCAGATGCCTGATGGATATATCTTTACTTACAATCAATTGCATTTTCCAAATCAATGTTGGATCAATCTGCAAATAGAGCATGAGCTTTACTGTCATGGACATCTCATCGAGGCCGGAGTATCTCATTACGAGGCGACAGGTCGTAGAGACTTACTGGACCTCTGCATCAAAGCCGCGGACTTGCTTGTACGAGACTTCCTCAATGCATCCAATGATAAGACATGCGGACACGAAGAGATCGAACTCGCGTTGATTCGTTTGTATCGAGTGACTGAAATAGAAGAGTATCTCGAATTAGCGCGACAATTTGTCGAGCGGCGTGGGCGAACCCCGTTGTATGGCATTCATTGGTGGTTTGAACGCAATAGTTTCATGAAACGGAACGCGTATGTCAATCAATTAAGGCAGGATTACATCGTAAACCATCCTGAACATCAGTCCTTTCGTTTGCCCGGTGGGAACTACGCCAAGAAACCACCATTCACTAAACTGCGTCACCGCCTCAACGCGTTACGTGGATTCTATGCCCAACAACATACGCCCATCCGCAAACAGACTGCGCCAGTAGGTCATTCTGTGCGCTTCGGTTATCTTGAGACCGCCATTGCGATGTTAGTGCGCGAAGAACAAAACCTTTCACCACAGAGGACACGAAGTACACAAAGAAATAAACCCATAGGTTTTTCCTTCGAGTCCTTAGTGCCCTTTGTGTTTAATAAAGAGTCTTCAGACGAATCTCTTCTCTCCACGCTAGAGCAAGCCTGGGAACGGATGGTGACGCGGCGCATGTATATCACAGGTGGACTCGGTGCTGCTCCAGAAATTGAAGGCTTCGGAAAGGATTACGACCTCGATCCTGAATATGCTTACAATGAAACATGTGCCTCGCTCGCCAGTCTCTTCTGGAATTGGGAGATGGCGCTGATTACGCAGGACGCGCGTTATAGCGACTTATTCGAATGGCAACTCTACAACGCAACGAATGTGGGAATGGGACAGAATGGCGATACTTATCTTTATAACAATCCATTGACTGTACATCATGGCGTGACGCGCCAGGGATGGTATGTTGTCCCGTGCTGTCCATCAAATCTATCACGCACGTTCGCGGATTTGGGCAAATATATCTACTCGTTTGAAGAAAACAATATATGGATTCACCAACATATCAGTAGTGAAACAACAGTAGATGTTGGTGTTCCGCTTAATATCAAAATCGAATCCGAATTGCCGTGGAAGGGGAAAGTGCGAATCCATATCAAGCCTGCAACGCAGAAAGCCTTCACGATTCACTTGCGAAAACCTTCATGGGATGTGTCATCCCTACCAGCAGAAGGATCAACCGCATCAGGTTATGATCCGACCAAAGCGGAATACGAGGTGATCAATCGTCTCTGGAGCCCCGAAGGTGAGGCGTTGGAATTCAATTTCGACATGACTATCCAACTGCGCCGCGCCCATCCAAAGGTCAAGGGACACGATGGAAAAGTTGCGATTACGCGCGGACCGCTGGTCTATTGCCTTGAAAGCACGGATAACCCCGATGTTGATATTTTCACCGTGCAACTCGACCCTTCTTCCTTACGCGATGAATTCATTCCTGATTTATTGGGCGGAACTGTTGTGATTCTTGGAAAAACAACAGATGGCAAGACGTTGAAATTTATTCCCTACTTCCTGTGGGCGAATCGCGGCGAGTCCCGGATGATAGTGTGGGTGAATGTCATGCAAGGGTGAACTTGTAATTGGGGTAAAATCTGCGAACACAACAAATTTATTCGGAGAAACCGAAATGCCAACCGAACGCAATGATTTTTTCAAGCTCGGCGATAAATTCGCCACTGTCGTTGGGGATGATGTAAAAGTTGGAGATCTCGCGCCGGAGTTTACC
>DAINRK010000003.1:0-2425 GCA_036741855.1 Anaerolineales bacterium | reverse complement strand
TCTGTGATTCCAGGCTGGGCGACTGTGAAACCTTTAGAAGAATCAAAAGGCAAAGTCATTATCCTATCTGCTGTACCTTCGCTTGATACGGAGACATGTGACCGCGAGACGCGTCGCTTCAACGAGGAAGCCGCGAAGTTAAGCGATGACATCATCATTTACACGATTAGCACAGATTTCCCCATGGCGCAAAAGCGCTGGTGCGGAGCTGCAGGGGTGGACAAGGTAAAGGTCGTTTCGGATGTGGTCGATACAGACTTTGGAGTCAAATATGGTGTACTTCTCAAAGACCGACGTTACTTTCGACGTTCGGTTTTTATTGTTGACCGCGATGGCAAGTTGACTTATGTGAATTATCTACCCACGCTTGGACAGGAACCTGACTACGACGAAGTGATCAATGCCGCAAAAGAGGCGTTGAATTCGTAAGTCTCGTTTGTAACGTGACGTCACTCTTCAAGAGTGACCTAGATCTTTAAGGGATTTGATTCACGTCATACGGCGTGACCTGATATACGTAATAATTCAGCCAGTTTGAAAACAACAGATTCGCGTGTCCGCGCCAGCGGACAGTTGGAGTTTGAGTCGGGTCATTATTAGGATAATAATTCTGTGGCACGTTGATGGGAAGTCCCTTGTTCACATCGCGGTCATATTCTCCTTTGAGCGTGAAGGGGTCATATTCCGAATGACCAGTGACAAAGATTCGGCGTCCATCTGTTGTGCCGAGTATATAGAGACCGGCTTCATCTGATTCAGCGAGTATGTTCAACTCATCGATTTTCTCCACATCTGCGCGGCGGATCTCAGTGTGACGGGAGTGTGGGGCGAGGAAAATGTCGTCGAAGCCGCGCAGCAGGTTTTCAGTCCGCGAAAGGACGCGGTGTTCATAGACGCCGAACATCTTGTGGGTGAGATCATATTTTGGGACTCCATAGCGATAATAAAGTCCAGCCTGCGCTCCCCAGCAAATATAAAGCGTGGACTCAACGTTTGACTCCGCCCAATCCATAATCTGTGTCAATTCATCCCAGTATTCGACTTCTTCAAATGGCATTTGCTCCACAGGAGCGCCTGTGATGATGAGCCCGTCGAATTTATCGTTCTGGATGTCGTTGAACGTGACATAGTGCTCGAGCAAATGCTCCGCATCAGTATTCTTTGATTCATGGGTGGCGGTATGAAGTAGAGTGACTTCCACTTGAAGCGCCGAGTTGGAAAGTAATCTCAGGAGCTGCGTTTCTGTCGCGATCTTTGTGGGCATAAGGTTGAGGATTGCCACTCGCAATGCGCGGATATCCTGATGAATAGCGCGGTCTTCATCCATAATAAAAATATTTTCGAGCTCAAGTGTTGCGCGTGCAGGAAGTGTGTTCGGAATTTTTACAGGCATAATATTCTTTCTAATTCGGTGGTCGAGTAGGGCGAAGCCCGTATCGAGACCAGCGGAGTATTTTAGGCATTCAGCGCCTGATCCAGATCCCAGAGAATATCTTCGATATCCTCCAGTCCAATGGACAGGCGAATGAAATCGGGACTTACTCCTGCAGCTTTTTGTTCTTCATCAGTGAGTTGAGAGTGAGTTGTGCTCGCGGGATGAATGGCAAGCGACTTTGCGTCGCCGAGATTGGCCACGTGGCTGAAGAGTTTCAGGTTGTCAATGAAACGCGCGCCAGCTTCACGTCCGCCTTTGGCGCCGAAGCCGAGCACCGCGCTGGGACCCTTGGGTAAGAGCTTCTTTGCTCGCTCATGATCCGGATGGCTTTCCAGTCCCGGATAAATGACCCAGCCCACTTTAGGGTGATCTTCTAAAAATTCGGCAACGACTTGCGCGTTCTGTACGTGGCGCTCCATTCGTAATGACAACGTCTCGAGTCCCTGAATGAACAACCAGGAATTAAATGGCGAAGGGCAAGGTCCTAAATCTCTCATGATCCCTGCGCGCGCCTTTGAGATAAACGCCAGCGCGCCGAAATCCTCCGAATAAACGACATCATGATACGAAGGGTCAGGTGTGTTGAAGTTTTTATGGCGTTCACTCTTCCCCCAGTTGAACTTGCCGCTATCCACGATCACGCCGCCCATGGATGTGCCATGCCCACCGATGAATTTGGTTGTGGAATGTGTGACGATGTGCGCGCCCCATTCAAATGGACGGCAAAGGTATGGCGTGGCAAAGGTGTTATCGATCAGCAATGGGATGTGAAATTCCTGTGCGATCTTTGCCACTTCTTCGAGCGGAAATACGTTCACGCGCGGGTTACTGATAATCTCACCGTAGATCAGTTTTGTATTAGGCTGAATCGCACGGCGAAAATTTTCAGGGTCGGAGGAGTCAACCAGCGTCACGTTGATACCTAAACGCGGGAAAGTATATTTGAACTGGCTGACCGTCCCACCAAATAACGTGGAGGCTGAAACGATA
>DAINRK010000002.1:0-35938 GCA_036741855.1 Anaerolineales bacterium | reverse complement strand
TATCGCATGACAAAATAGGCAGTGCCATCGCTTTCACCGTAATCGAATACAGGCAGGATATGTGGATGTTCGAGTTTGGCAATAATACGCGCTTCCTGTTGGAACCGCTTTACGAACTCTTTGCTCTCGGCCAGCTGGCTGGGAAGGACTTTGATAGCCACATGTCGATCCATGGATGGCTGGTAGGCTTTGTAGACCGTTGCCATGCCCCCCTGACCGATTTGATTGATAATACGATAAGCGCCGAGCATTTGCCCAGGTTGCAGGTTATCCATAGCACTCCAAACGATGAGGCATATCCATTTGTTCCATTTTACAACTGTTTGAATCGAAATTTTGTTGCGATTTGGCCACAGAACTGATCAATTTTAAGATGAAAATCCTGCATCCTTTGAGGATGCAGGATTGCATACAAATGAGAAATGTTTATTTAAGCGCGGTCGCTACAAAATCATCGAATACGACATCGGCTGAAGGTGCCTCATCACCACTCCACGCGATCACGCCAACCCGGCCGGTTGTATATGTTGTGTCTGATATGGACGCAATTTGATTTCCATCCACATATAGAGTTAACGTACCATTCCCGCAGTCTGCACCGATACGATACGAAGGAGCATTATCAGCAATCAAGTCTGAGGATCCCCATTGATCATTATTGGTAAGGAAAACATCGCTCAGTGCGACCGAGGCTTTCGCAATCGCATACTCATGGCTTGGTGTAATCACAAAATAGTAATACGAGGCCAGGACTCCCTGTGCATCGCATATGACGCCAAAAGCGGTGGTCGGATTAGTATCATTATGTGTAACAGTAACTTCAACATGCACATTCTCATAATCAGTGGCATTCGGGGTCGACCATGTGAGGTAATTTGGGGTGTAAACCAGCGTTTGCAAACCACCGTTTGAATACTCTACCGAACTATCCGTGTCGGTTCCGGTACCCCAACCACTATTACTATCTGAAAAGTCATCTTTAACTAGCGACCCATCACCAAGCAGAGAAGAAAATGCCCCGCAACCTAATGATGCCAGCGCGAGCGAAGAAATTGCAAATACCACTTTCATTAAATTTTTGTTCATCCGACATTCTCCTTGTATAAAGATTTGCGGGTGATTTTATCCTCGGTATATGAAATAGACAAGCAGACTTATGGGTGATGAAATATTGCTGATCGACTCATCGCCAGCGCCACCCAATCCCCCATCTGCCTTCGCTCGTTCATCCTTAGACCTTTTGCCTGCGCAGCCTCAATTACGCTTTGTTCCTGCTCCTGCAGGATTCCGCTTAAGATGATGACACCATGATCTTCGACCAAATCGGCCAACCCGGAATCAAAGAGACGATTGATCACCGGCGCAAGGATGTTGACTACAACCAAAGGCGCTTTATTGAAAGCAAACTTTCCATCAAGTGTTTCCTGCACTGAGCCAACTCCAAGAATCAACTCTTCACCAATCTGATTTGCCTCTGCATTTTCACGGGCGTTCTTAATGGATGCAGCATCGATATCCAAACCTAATGCTTTGTCAGAGCCGAGTTTTAGTGCGGCAATGGAAAGGATTCCGGAGCCGCAACCGATATCAATTACGATTTTTGATTCGTTCAGATAATGTTCGATTAGTTCCAGACAAAGTTGCGTTGTGGGATGTGTCCCTGTCCCAAACGCCATCCCGGGATCGATCTTAATGGTTACGCGACTCGGGTCAGGCGAATCCATCCAGGCAGGGACGATGACGAGTCGCTCTCCGATGAGGATCGGCTTGTAGTGCTGCTTCCAGGCCTCCATCCAGTTTTGATCCGCAATTTCTTTGTAAGATGCAGCGGGCAACGGTTGGATCATCCCAAGATAATAAAGAGACTCTTCGAGTTTCTGTCGCGTCTCTTCTATCTCGTTATTCACTTCAAGATATGCCCGGACAGTGATAGGTCCAGCGGGTGTGCCCGCATCTTCATCATCCATATATTTGACACCCTGCTCCATCATCACGCCACTATAAGCAAAACGTGCCAGTACTTCTGCCACTGCCTCCGCGAGTTCGCCGCTCACAGTAAGTGAAACTTCAAGCCAGTTCATGGTCTTCTATTTTAATTACTGAAGTTGCCTTCTGCAGTAGTAGGGATGCCATCAAACATGTAGTTATGCAATTCCACAATTTTGTATAACTGTGTTATCAGGTCTACATCCAAGGAGCGCACATCGGGCAGTGCAGCCAATGAGAAATAGCCCACCTCGGATACTTCATCTGTAGGATGAATTTCTCCACCAGTAATTTCGCATAAATAATACAAACCTACCCGATCTGGTGACCAGGTTTTGACCAGCAATAATCGTAGGATTTCAACAACCAATCCTGTCTCCTCCCAAACTTCACGCTTCACTGTATCTTCAGGGCGTTCTCCGTATTCGAGGCTGCCGCCCGGCAAACCCCATGGGTGAAATCTTTGATAAGTGGACTTGACCAATAAAATTTTATTTTCCTGATTGAAAATTACCCCGGCGGCAAATACTTGAAATAATGGTCGTATGATGCGCGACAAAATGATTTGAATTCTTAGGGGAAGCACACGCCAGATTCGTAGCAGATATTTCATGAGAAGTTGACGAAACGGGAAATAGAGTCAGTGTGCTAATGATAATGGATAAAAGCGCAAGCAGGGATAATTTCTATTTAACGGAATCAACCGGGAGCTTGGAAAGTGAAGCGGACTCTACATCCGCAATATGTATATGACCATTCAAATCACAATACAGCGAGTCTGGTGAACAATCTACACATTCCAGTTGAAGCGTGGCGTGGGCGATATTGTAACGATGATAGAGAATCTCGTTGATCTGATTCTGAATGGTCGCGCCTGCGCTGATCGGGAGGTCTTCCGTGAGGATGTGGGCAGACATGGTGCGCAGGCTTTGTGTCAGACTCCAAACATGGATGTCATGAATGCCGATCACACCGTCAACTTTAGCAATGTCTTTGACCATAGCTTGAACATCAACGTCACGTGGCGTGGCTTCGAGCAAAATATCTAACGCATCTCTGAGAATGCCCCAGGCATTGTAAAGGATGAGGATACCGATCAATACACTTACCAGTGGATCAAGCCAATTGGCATTCGTAAAATATATAATGACACCCGCGATGACTGCGCCAACCGTAGATAAAACATCACCCATCAAATGAAGAAATGCAGAACGGATATTGAGATCATGTTCGCTCCCCTTTCTCACAAGCAGCGCCGTTACCAGGTTAATTACAACCGCTATCAACCCGACTGTGATCAATATCCCCGATTGCACTTCAGGTGGATTCGAAAAACGACGCCAGGCTTCATAGAAAATAACAAGCGAAATAATGACAAGGGTTGTTGAATTAATCAGCGCAACCAAAATCCCCGCGCGGTGATAACCATAAGTCTTGCGCGCATTGGACGGCTGAGTGGTAAGCCGAATGGCAAACCAACTCAAGCCAAGCGCAATGGCATCGGTAAAGTTGTGCGCCGCGTCAGTAAGTAACGCGAGACTGTTGCCGATCACTCCTGCAATTGCTTCAATTAAAACAAAAATCAAAGTCAGTGCTAGTGAAAGTGCCATGCGGGCCGTTGTTTGTTTGGCGACATCGCCAAAATGTTTGTGTGAGTGTGTATGCATAAAACTATCCGTGATCCACGTGTTCAAGCCCCAAACGATACAATTTCGCCACATGGTCATCATCGAGAGTATAGTAAACCTGACGTCCGTTTTTGCGTCCCCGCACAAGCCGCATATGGCGCAGTCCCCGCAGCTGATGCGAAACCGAAGACTCAGTCATTTGAAGCTGTGCCGCGATTTCTCCAACATTCATTTCACCATCTAGCAAGACAGAAATGATCCGCAAGCGTGTGGGATCACTGAGTGCGCTGAACAGGTCGGCTAGATGGGTGGAAGTATTTTCTTTAAGTAACATTGTAGATATATGAATAATTGCTCAAATATTCATAATTTTAGCATAAAAAGAGAGAACCGTCAAATAACGATTCTCTTTATAGTTATCCTCCCAATGCCTCATTCAACCAATCCAAGAATCCTTTTTCCTGTGGCTTTACTGTTGTACCCAATGACTCCGCCAGTTTCTCGAACAACTCTCGCTGTTCCTTCGTGAGTTTTGTTGGTACGGCCACATTGACAATGACCAATTGGTCACCACGTCCACTGCGGCGGAGAAATGGAACACCTTTACTCTTAATATGAAAGACTTTGCCGGGTTGAGTCCCAGCGGGAATCTTCAGCTTCTCATCGCCATCCAGAGTAGGGACATCAATTTCCGAACCAAGCACGGCCTGAGCGACGTTGATATCGAGATTCAAGATGATGTCATTCTCGCGCCTCTTGAAAAACTTATGCGGACGCACATCCAACACAATGAATAAACTTCCGTTTGGTCCACCATAGATGCCTGGTCCACCCTCCCCGGCCAGACGGATCTGTGTTCCACCGTCTACACCAGCTGGAATCTGTACCTTCTTATTAATTGTCTTGCGTTCAAGCCCATTGCCGTGACAAGTCTTACACGGAGAAGAGATGGTTTCACCGCGGCCATTGCAAGTTGGGCAAGGAGCAGACTGAACCATCTGACCCAGAAATGTCTGGCGCACCTGTCGTACCTCACCCTGTCCCTGACAAGTAGAACAGCGAATCGGTGATGTTCCAGGTTCTGCACCTGAGCCATTGCAGCGAGAACAGGTTTCTTCGCGCTGGAATTCGATTTCCTTTTCTACCCCAAAGACAGCTTCTTCAAATGTGAGAGATACCTGCATTTGCAAGTCTCGTCCACGACGCGGTGACCGACGCGAACTACCTCGTCCTGTTGAAAAACCGAAACCTCTTAATAAATCTTCAAAGATATCTCCAAAGTCTTCCGTGTAATCATGAAAGCCACCTGTATTACCCAACCCGGCCTTGCCAAAGCGATCATAGCGGGCGCGTTTCTCCCGATCTGAGAGCACACCGTAGGCTTCATTTATCTCTTTGAAGTTTTCCTCGGCATCAGGTTCTTTATTTACATCCGGATGATACTGGCGCGCGAGTTTACGGAACGCAGCCTTGATTTCATCATCGGATGCGTTCCGCCCTACCCCCAGCGTTGCATAATAATCGTCGTTGCTCATAATTCAGAGACCGTAGATCGGAGACTAATCTCTAATAGCCAGCGTCTAATCACTCCTTAACTTCACCATCTACCACATCAGGTTCAGCATCCGGATTTGGATTTGAACCCGCTTCACCCTCCGGGGTGTTTGGTTGCTGCTCATAAACCGCGGCTCCTATCTTTTGAATGACCAAGCCCAATGCCTCTGTTGCCGCTTGGATCGCAGGGACATCCTCGCCCTCGGCAGCCTTCTTCACTTCAGCAGTTTTCGCCTCGATTTCAGACTTAATCTCAGCGGGCACCTTTTCACCAAAATCTCTCAAAGCCTTTTCCGCTGCATAGACCGTATTATCTGCATGATTGCGCGCTTCAATTAATTCCTTGCGTTTGCGGTCTTCCTCCGCATGAGCTTCAGCATCCTTGCGCATCTTTTCCACTTCCGCCTCAGAGAGGCCTGAAGATGCTGTGATCGTAATATGCTGTGAGCGTCCCGTCGCTTTATCCTGTGCGGTCACTTTCAATATACCATTGGCATCGATATCGAAAGTCACTTCGATCTGCGGTACACCGCGCGGCGCAGGTGGAATCCCATCCAGAATGAATTTGCCCAAAGATTTGTTATCCGCCGCCATCGGGCGCTCGCCCTGCAAAACATGGATTTCAACCTGTGTCTGACTGTCCGCAGCCGTTGAGAATACCTGACTACGTCGAGTCGGGATTGTCGTATTGCGTTCGATCTGTGAAGTGGCAACACCACCCAATGTCTCGATGGAAAGCGAAAGGGGAGTTACATCAAGGAGGAGAATATCTTTAACATCTCCACCGAGGACGCCTGCCTGAATAGCTGCCCCAATTGCAACAACTTCATCAGGGTTTACACCTTTATGCGGCTCCTTGCCAAAGAACGCGCGAACTCTATCCTGCACGGCAGGCATACGCGTCATGCCACCGACCATTACCACCTCGTGAATATCGCCTGCAGTGAGATTAGCGTCGGACAACGCTTGTTTAAGGGGAGCAATTGTCCTGTCGACAAGATCGGCTGTCAGTTGCTCAAGTTTCGCGCGGGTAAGTGTCATCACCAAATGCTTTGGCCCGCTTGCATCGGCAGTCAAATACGGAAGGTTGATCTCAGTCTGCATCGTGGTCGAAAGCTCGATCTTGGCTTTTTCAGAAGCCTCTTTCAGGCGCTGCAAAGCCTGACGATCGCCATGCAAATCAATGCCGTTATCTTTTTTGAATTGCTCGATGAGGTAATCCATAATGCGGAGATCGAAGTCATCGCCACCGAGGAAGGTATCACCACTTGTGGCGCGTACCTGGAATACACCATCACCCACATCGAGAATCGAAATATCAAATGTTCCGCCGCCCAGATCATAGACAGCAATAATTTCATTTTTCTTTTTATCGAGACCATACGCCAAAGAAGAGGCAGTCGGCTCGTTGATGATGCGAAGCACTTCCAAGCCTGCTATTTTGCCTGCATCTTTTGTCGCGTTGCGTTGCGCGTCGTTGAAATATGCCGGGACAGTAATGACAGCCTGCGTGATCGTTTCACCGAGATAAGCTTCGGCATCGCGTTTGATTTTCCCAAGAATCATGGCTGAGACTTCAGGTGGTGAATATTCTTTTTCGTCAAGTGAAACTCTCACATCACCATTTGGAGCTTCAGTGACAATATATGGAACACGTTGCCTGGTACGTTCCACTTCTGGATCGCCCGTTTTACGTCCCATGAAACGTTTGATGGAAAATATTGTGTTCTGCGGATTCGTAATTGCCTGATTACGAGCCACGCGCCCAACGAGACGCTCATGATTCTTATTTACTGCCACCACAGAAGGGACAAGCCTTTCACCCTCTGCTGCTGGAATCACAACCGGTTCACCGCCCTGCATGACTGCAGCGACAGAGTTTGTCGTACCCAGATCAATACCGATGATTTTTGCCATGAATTAAGTTCTCCTGTGTCAAGATTCCGGTGTCAGGTAGACCATGTATCAAGCAACGTGACATCCTTCGACACGTTTACGCCAGACACATCGGACTTGACATGTTTTTATTGCGCTACTCTTACCAGAGCGGGACGAATGACTCGTTCACCTAGCATGTATCCATTCTGGACCACTGCAATCACTTGCCCACTTTCAAAATCCTCATTATGTTCATGAGAAATTGCTTCATGGAAGTTCGGGTCAAATACCGCACCTTCAGCTTCAATGCGCTTTAAACCTTCCGTATTCAAAATGTTTTGCAACTTGCGAGTAATGAGTTCGATACCACTTGCCCATGCATCATCTACGGGGCGATTTTGCAAGGCACGCTCCAGATCATCAAGAGCAGGTAAAACCTTCTTAATGATGTCGCCCTTCATCGAGGCATACAGCAATTCGTTGTCACGGTCGAGTCTTTTCTTGTAATTTTGGAATTCAGCCTGAGCCCGCATCCAGCTATCTCTGTATTCGGTTGCTTTCGCTTCAGCCTCTTCGAGTTGACGTTTTAACACGTCCATCTCAGCCGCGAGTTGCTCACCGTTTTCTGGCGTTGCGACAGCTTCAGCTTGAGTCTCGTTTACTTCCTCATGTTGGATTTCTTTTTCTTTATGATGTTTTTTCTCGCTCATAAGCTCTTCTCACCTTGATTGATTTATTCACCAGTAATGGTGTCGTTGACAAGATCGCTTAACAATCCTGCGACATATCTCACAGTTGGAATCGTCTTTGCATACGACATTCGCATTGGACCGAGCACGCCCAATGTCCCCGTCGCCATGCCAGGTACGCCGTAGCGCGCCAGGACGATCGAACACTGACGCAGTTCCTCCCACTCCCCCTCGCCACCGATCAGGACTTGAAGCCCACCGATGTTGCTATTGTTCGTAGTGCGGGCAAGCAGGTCTCGCAAAGTGGAGCGCTCTTCAAAAAGTTTTAGTGTGCGGCGACCTTCATCTGAACCAGAGAACTCGGGCTCGGATAAAACATTGGTCAAACCATCTGTAAAAATTTCTCCCGAAACAGGTTCTGCAGTTCGGCGCATGTCCTGCAAAATGAGAGTTAGGATGTCCTGATCAAGCGCGTCGGAACGCGTTGGAATTACCGCGATGGCATCCGCCACGAGACCAGCCAAAAGTCCGTTGAGGCGCGAGGCAGTTTGACTGAGTCTCTCTTGTGAAACAGGTTCAGCCAAAGTCAGAATCTGCTGGCTGACTTCTCCTCCTACCATAACTAAAACCATTAAAACCTGTCGTCCCTGAGTGGAGATCAGTTCAACATGTTTGTAACGTGCTTGTTCCGCATGTGGAGCAGTGACAACAGAAACGCCCTGCGATTGATGAGCAAGAACAGAAGCTGCAAGTATCATCCACTGGTTCATATCCGCGCGGGATTGATGGAATTGATGGGAGATAGTTTGCCGAATAGTTTCTGGCAATTCCACGTTATGCATCATCTGACTGACGAAATAACGATAGCCCTCCTCAGTCGGAACACGTCCGGCAGAGGTGTGCGGTTGACGAAGATACCCCATCTCTGTCAGCGCTCCCATTTCGTTTCGGATTGTAGCGGATGAGAGATTAATATGATAATGATCCACCAACCGCTTCGATCCAACAGGCTGAGCAGATTCAATATAGTCGCGTATGATAAGTAGAAGAAGGGTCTTCTGTCGTTCTGTCAGTTCTTGCATGATTCTCACATAGTTAGCACTCTCAGCGCGAGAGTGCTATTCAAAGGTAGATAATAATAACATGTGCAAAAGACGGAAGTCAATAAGAGGAACGTAAGAAAATGCCCATCACTGTTGTAAGTAATGGGCGTTACATTAATTACCAAAAAGATTTACTAGTTTTCGCTTGGCCGCCAGGCAGGGTCAAAGTCGACATTCGGATCATTCGTCAGGCGTGTAAGGCTACCACCTGTAATAGTTATCAAATAGACATCCCTATTGGCTTCGAGATCCACGCCCTCAAAAACCAGCCACACACCATCAGGTGAAAATTCCACATCTTCAATTGGGGTCGGAAAATTCAAACGTGAAGGACCTTGCTCGCTATTTGTTAAGTTAATAGTCATCAGCCATGGTCGGTGCAGTCCTTTATCCCGCTGGTTGAAAAGGAGGGTTACTCCATCGGGCGACCATTGGGGCAAAAAATCCCACAGGTTCTGCCCACTGCGAACAAGCTGAACATTATCCTTACCTTCATCTGTCATCGTCCAAACTTGATATACACCAACGCGCTTGACTACATAGGCAATCTGGTTTCCGAACGGTGACCATGCAGGCTGGCTGGCTTCGATTTCGGCAGGAGTATTGATCAGGCGTGTCTCGACACGGGAATCGAAATTGAGCATGTAAATCTGCTTGTATCCATCACGCAGTGAGGTAAAGGCAATTCGTTTGCCCTCCGGTGACCAGGCTGGATCAAAATTTGATTCAGGACCTGTAGTCAACTGGGTTAATCCTGTTCCATCTGAATTCATAATATACAAACTAGAGTCGGGGTAGGAGGCTCCAGAAAAATCACCGCGTGCCCGGCACGGCGAAGTAAATACCAATTGTTTACCATCTGGAGACCAGGCTGGCTGGCAGGCACCTTTATCCATGTTGGTGAGCATGGTTAATTGTGTGCCGTCTGTATTCATCAGATATATTTGAGGAATACCAGAGCGAGCAGATGCAAATGCAATCTGACCAGAGCTCCCACCAAAAGGAGTGGCAACCACCGCTGTATTATCGGGGGTTGGAGAAATTTGAACTGCAGGTCGCAGGGTTTCAGTCGGCGCGAGGGTGGGAGTTGGCGTGGCATCAGGAGGTACTACCGTGGCCGCAACGGTCAGTGTCTCAATTGAGAGAGGAGTCTCCGTTGAGCTTGGAAGGGATACTGGAGTATTTGTTGAAGGCAGGAATGGAATAGGAATCGCGTTCAATGGCTCCAACAGATGCACAATTTCACGAGGAAGAAGTTCTGGTTTATACCGCGCAGCACCGACAACCCCGACAGCCATCAACAATAAAAAAACCAACAGAACCGGTAGTGTTCGGCGTCTCTTTCGTTTTTTACGAGGCTTAAAGACGGGTGCTTCTTCCAAACGAGATGAATCTTTTGCGACAAGCGGGTTAGAGTTGGGAAGAGACTCGGGTTCCTTCTCCATGTAGTTTTGAAGTTGCTCTTCCAGGTTGAGCGGAGCAGGATCAATCATGTAATCGCCAGGTAATTTCTGGGTCTTGGATTTGGATCCCAGCAGCGAGCGTTTGAATTCTTCCGCGTTCTGGAAACGGTCAGCAGGATCAATTCCCATGGCCTTTTCGATTGCTGCAGCCAGCCTCCGCGAGACCTTGCTGTTCCGCTTGCGCAATGGTGTAAGTTGGGTGTTATCCATCGCCCGGGCGAGCCCATCTTCAGGGATGATGCCGCTCAACGCCGCGTATAATGTTGCCCCCAGGGAATAAATATCTGTACGCGGGTCTGTACGCGCAGTGCCGTATTGCTCAGGAGGGGAATATCCGGGCGTCATCGCGCGTGCTCCGGTGGTCGTGGCCTGGCTTCCGTGCAACACCTTCGCCAGACCGAAATCCACCAAAAAAATGTGCCCATCCGGTGTGATCTTCACATTTCCCGGTTTGATGTCACGATGCAAAATGGGAGGTTTGCGAGTATGAAGATAAGTTAGAGCATCACACATCGCTGCGCCTATCAAGATGGCCTCATCTTCATTCACATTGCCCATACGCTCCATGCGCTGGCGCAAATCCTCCCCCTCAATGTAGTCCATTACCAGATATTGGCCCTGATCACCGATTACGAAGTGGTCAGTAACGCGTGGAAGATTCGGATGGCGCAAATTGGCGAGAATGACCGCTTCCAGCCTGAATTGGCGCGCGTACTCATCTGTGGTGAACAGATTCTCTTTTACTGCAACATCCACACCGAGGTTTTCATCAACCGCACGATACACGGATCCCATACCACCCTGCCCGAGAATCTCAACAATGCGATATCGTTTGTGTAATAGTGCGCCGCGTTCGAGGGTCATTCGTCCGTCAACTCTCCCGAAAATTTTGCCGTAGATTTGGCATTATAACAGAGAGACATCCTACAGGTTGGGTCTCCTTTCTAATTTGAAACGAAAAAACAACCTTGCTAAATCTCGCCAGCAATTGATTAATTCAGCGGTATAGTAGATCATCAAACGATTCGTTCAAGTAGAAAGAGCTCTTATCCGGCTCTTATCCGATAGATTGAGATTTGTTATATAATTCTCTTTTACGGAGAAACGAGGGGCCACAAGTCGAACTTTCATTGCAGCAAATAGCTTTATTTTTTAGTGTTTTTTGGAGGCTGCTGTGATCAATCATATTCTGGTGCCATTAGATAACTCTACATTAGCTGAGTGCGTCCTGCCACACGTGATGGCAATTGCCCCAGTCATGAACGCGCGCGTCACACTCTTGCACGTAATGGAGCATCCACACAATGGAAATGGAACTCCGGCTGTTGACCCAGTGGACTGGCATTTGCGCAAGCACAAATCTGAGAGATATCTGGAGCAAATTGCGGAACGTCTGCAAACTTCCGGTTTAAGCATCGAGCACACTATTCTCGAAGGCAACCCTGCACAAAGTATCATTGAGTTCTCCCGTAATAATGATGTGGACTTGATTACTCTCAGCACGCATGGGAATAGCGGGTTGAGCGGATGGAATGTCAGTAGCGTTGTTCAGAAAATTCTGCTACGCTCTTACAAATCCACCTTGCTCATCCGTGCTTACAAGCCCACTATGGCAGATTCATCAGAGGTCCGTTACAAACGATTATTTATCGGGCTGGATTGTTCAACTCGGTCGGAATATATTCTGCCAGTGGCAATGAGACTGGCACAGGCCCACAAATCCGAGCTCATGCTTGGAACTGTTATTCAAAAACCACAGACTATTCATCGATTTCCACTCTCCGAAAAGGATTCGAAATTGATCAACCAGATCGTCGAAAAAAATCAGGAAGCTGCCTCTCATTACCTTGACCAACTCCTCACCCAATTTTCCCTGGAAGGTTTGGATCTAAAGACAGATATTGTTGTTGGTGATAACGCCATCGCCATTCTGCATGACATGGTGGAGGAAATTAATGCCGATCTGGTCATGCTGGTCGCGCACGGCCATTCGGGTGAGAGACGCTGGCCCTACGGAAGTGTGGCGAGCAGTTTTATCGACTATGGCGATACACCTCTAATGATCTTGCAAGATCTTTCCGAGAAGGAGATCCCACATACCCATGCTGAACTGGCAGTAAAGGAAGGCAAGGGACATTGATCATATGCTTAACACTGCTCCCAGACCAGGCAAAGCCGAACCTGCGACAAGACCTCGCGACCAACATGATGAACTGGCTCTCGAGCTGGCAAAAAAATTAGCTTCCTGTTCGCCGCGGCGGGGGAATTTCCGTATCCCTGATCAACTGAAGAACTTTACGGAATTCTTTCAGTTGGTATATCAACATTTTGACAAAACGACTAAAACAGATGTCTCTGTTTCACATTCAGCGGAATGGCTGCTGGATAATTTTTATGTCATCGAGCAAGCCATCCGCAATGTGGAAGATGACATGCCAGCAGACTATTATCACCGCCTTCCCAAAACGCAGGATGGCTGGCCACGTATTTACATTCTCGCGCTGGCGATCACCCAGCAAAATAACGCCCGCTTTGATATCGAACAGATCAAGAACTTTATTCAAAATTTTCAGAACATAACCCCTCTTCAAATTGGAGAGCTCTGGGCGTTGCCTTTGATGTTGCGCTTGGCCGCCATGGAGGCACTTGCGGATGGACTCGCATCCATTACGAAACTAAAGTGGGAAGCACCCCCCCAACCCAAGCTCTGGGAAAAGAACCGAGGGAATGAGCAAGAAATTCCTCAAGCCACGCCGGAGACCATTGTAGTTAACTCGATATTGAATCTGCGTATGCTGGCGACGCAGGATTGGAAAGCATTTTTTGAGTCGACCAGTGTCCTGGAAAAAATTCTGCGCGATGACCCTGCTAATGTGTATTCACAAATGGATTTTGAGACGCGCGATCGCTATCGCGGTGTAATCGAGGAATTATCGCGCGGATCATCCGTTGACGAAACCAGAATTGCTTTACAAGTAATTCAACTTGCACAGGCTGGAACATCGCTACGCGAGAAGCATGTTGGTTACTATCTCATTGGCCCAGGGGTGGCAAAACTCGAAGCCCAGATCACATATCGCCCAGAGTTCTACAGCTTTATAACGCGCTTGATCCAAAAACATGCCACAGGTGCTTATCTTGGAAGCATTATTATTTTAACCTTATTATTCACTTCCATTTTCATTTCGTATGCACTGAGGGTTGGAGGAAATATACTTCAGATCGTTCTGGCGGGCATCCTTGTAGTATTGCCCGCCTCATCTGTCGCAATTGGAATTGTCAACTGGCTGGTCATGTCCATTATCCCACCACGCACACTTCCCAAGTTGGACTTCCAGAAAGGCTTACCATCAGAATATAGAACGATGGTCGTGATTCCTGCACTACTCAGCAGTGAGGCGGATGCAACCTTTCTGGTACGTCAGATCGAACAACATTTTCTGGCAAATACTGACCCAAATCTGTTTTTTGCGTTGATCACCGATTTTGCAGACGCACCCGAAAAGGAAATGCCCGGTGACATTAAGGCCGTTGCACCAGCAAAAGCTGCGATAGAAAAACTGAATAAAAAGTATGGCAGAAGGGGCTATCGTCCCTTCTATTTATTCCACCGCGAACGCATCTGGAACCCAGGTGAGGAAACCTGGATGGGCTGGGAGCGCAAACGCGGCAAGCTGGAGGAATTCAATAAACTGCTGCGAGGCAACACTTCGACGACTTTCACGATCAAGATCGGAAATCTAAATGTGTTAACGACAATCCGGTATGTGATTACATTGGATGCCGATACTCTATTACCGCGCGAAAGTGCTCATCGATTAATTGGCACATTGGCACATCCATTGAACCAGGCGGAATTCGATCCTACGACAGAGCAGATCGTGGATGGTTATACAATCCTTCAGCCTCGAACTCAAGTAAAACCGGCGATAGCAAACCAATCTGTTTTCACACGCGTATATTCAGGGGATTCAGCGATTGACCTGTATACGCGCGCAGTATCTGATGTTTATCAAGATCTATTTGGCGAAGGGAATTATGTCGGCAAAGGTATATATGATGTCGATGCCTTCGAGAAAAGTCTGAAAGACAGGATTCCTGAGAATCGGCTCCTTAGCCATGACCTTTTCGAGGGCATCCATGGACGTTGTGGTTTGGTGACCGATGTTATATTGTTTGAAGATTATCCGCCTCACTATTTAACTTATACAGATCGCATGCATCGCTGGGTGCGCGGTGACTGGCAGCTTCTGGCCTGGTTGTTTGCACAGGTCCCGCATCGTACAAAAGGCAGGATTCGCAATCCACTTTCTGTAGTTGACCGTTGGAAGCTTTTGGATAATTTGCGGCGAAGTTTGCTGCCGCCCACGGTCTTGGCTCTGCTTGTTGGCGCATGGCTACTCCTACCTGGTTCAAGCCTGGCATGGATGATCTTTGCCCTTTCCCCATACCTGATCTCTGTCATTACCAATTTCATTGCTGAAGTTCATCACGCCCTCTCCAGCCAACCCTCAATTACAGCGGCGCACCCTCTGCGTTTAGCCGCGCTCCGTTCGCTCTTTGAAATCATCTTCCTGCCCCATGAATCCCTCATCATTATTGATGCGATTGCCACCACACTCTTCCGAATGTTCATCCAGCATAAAAAAATGCTGGAATGGGTAACTGCTGCCCATACCGTTAAAGTATTCGGCAGGAGGCTGAAAGTCCGAGCAGCCTGGCAGGCTATGGTGGTCGCGCCCACGTTTGCTGTTGCCTTATTCCTTTTAATACTATCTTTATATCCACAGACTTTGATCCTGGCTGCTCCACTCCTGCTTTCTTGGGTCATGTCACCTTATATTGCCGTGCGCATTAGCCGGCCCATGCCACATCTCGTTAAGAGACTCACACCCACACAGGAGAGCAAACTTCACATCCTGGCGCGATCCACCTGGCTTTACTTTGAACACTTTGTTGGTCCTGAGGATCGCTGGCTGCCACCCGATCATTTTCAGGAAAATCCCCGTGGCCAGGTGTCACATAACACATCACCTACCAACATTGGGCTGATGCTGCTTGCCACACTTTCCGCACATGACCTTGGCTATATTGGTCCGCTGGAATTTTCATTACGCATACGCGATTCGTTTGATAGCATGGAATCACTGGAGCGTGTACGAGGTCATTTTTTGAACTGGTATGACACACGTACCTTTGCTCCCCTCCCACCGCGCTATATCTCTACAGTGGATAGCGGAAATCTGGCTGCTTCCCTGATTGTTCTGCGTGAGGGGTGCCTTGAAATGCATCAAAGTCCTGTTATGCATTGGGGTGGCCTGCTGGATACATTGAATTTGCTTTCATACGCACTTGAACAAGCCAATCTCGGTGATGCTGCCAATGAATTAATCAGTACCATTGATTCATTACGCTTTCAAGTGGAAAGCTTGAATACTCCAGATCAATTCTCAGTGGCCTTATTAATGAAGTTGCTTCATGATAGCAACGCTGAATTGGAAAATATGCTGTGGGAAGCGGTCCAAAACTCAGATGAAGAAATGGATCCCGATACACTTCGCAGCCTCTCTATCTGGATCAACCGTGTCCGCTATCAATTGAAGCACATTCGACTCGACTTGCAAGTATTGGCTCCGTGGCTGTTGGTGTTGTCTGATATGCCGCGCCTACATGATCAGCCGGATATAAACCCTGAGCTAGCTTCTGCATGGGCTAGTTTACAAGTTGCCTTACCTTTACAACCTAAACTTGGAGAAATTCCAGATATCTGTAAACGTGCAGTCTCCCTCCTTGAACAGATCATTAATAGCTTGAGTGAAGGTAATCAAGCGCTGGATTGGTGCAAATCACTTGCCTATGATCTGGAATCTGCACACAAAAATTCCACCTCCTTACTTGACGATTATTCTGCTCTCGCGACCCGGGCCGAATCATTCTTCCAGGCGATGAACTTCAGCTTCCTGTTCGACCCACAGCGTCGAGTTTTCCACATTGGCTACAACGTCGAGTCAGGCCGGCTGGATCCGAATTACTATGATTTGCTTGCTTCTGAAGCGCGCATCGCCAGCCTGATTGCCATCGCACGCGGAGACATATCACAGAGTCACTGGCTCTATCTTGCTCGTCCCTTGACTGAGGTGAATGACATGCGTGCTCTTCTTTCATGGAGCGGCACGATGTTCGAATATCTGATGCCTACTTTATTCGCAGAAAGTTATCCCAACACTCTTCTGGATCAAAGCTGCCATGCCGCTGTAGAAGAGCAGATTCGATATGCTGATGAAAAGGGAATCCCCTGGGGCATTTCAGAAGCCAGTTACTACGGATTTGATGCTGTTCAAATATATCAATATCGCGCCTTTGGCGTTCCTAGCCTGGGATACAAGCGCGGCCTGGCAGAAGATTTGGTTGCGGCACCTTATGCATCGATGTTAGCCTTACCCTTTGCTCCTCAAGAAACCATGCAAAACCTGGAATGGTTTGAGAAATTAAAGATGTGGGGACTATATGGTTTGTATGAATCCGTAGATTTCACTCCAGAGCGACTGAAAACAGGGGAAGATCACGCCATCGTCCGTTCGTTCATGGTACATCATCAGGGAATGATTCTGCTGTCTTTATCGAATTATCTGTTCAACAAACGGATGGTTCGGCGATTTCACTCAGACCTGCGTATTCAGAGTGTGGAACTGTTACTGCAAGAGCAAATACCAGCCAACGCTCCGACCGAGCATCCGCGCCCTCAGCCCATGGATTCATCGCGCGGAACATACACTTCGATTCCTCTCGATCCCTGGCGGGTCTCACCGGACGCACCCTACACACAGGTTCACTGTCTTTCGAACGGAAAGTACAGTCTTTTGATCACGGCTGCAGGCTCCGGCTTCAGCCGTTGGGGGAATATCGAACTTACACGTTGGCGGGCTGATCCTACCCTGGATAACTGGGGAAATTGGATATATGTGGAAGACCGCCTCAGTGGACAGCTATGGTCTGCAACACGCCAGCCAGCTATGATTCATCCTGATCGAAGCGAAGTTCGCTTCTCTCCTCACCGCGTGGAATTTGAACGACAGGATGAAGCCATTATCTTGAATACAACTGTAAGTGTTGCTCCGAATGACAACGTGGAAATTCGACGTGTTACTCTCATCAATAACGGAAATCGCTCGCGCGTTTTCGCGCTGACAAGCTATGCCGAGGTCATTCTCGCCGACCAATCAGTGGATCAGCGCCATCCTGCGTTTAATAAACTCTTTATTGAAAGCGAATTCCTTCCAAAGGAAGAGTTACTGCTTTTCCGCCGTCGACCGCGTTCTGCAGATGAGAAACCTCTTTATCTGGCACACTTTTTTATTAGTAATGATGGTGTAAATCTGACCGGGTATGAAACGGATCGAGCGCGTTTCCTCGGACGCGGTGGCACCCCCGAAATGCCGAGTGCTTTTTCGATTTCTGGCGATCCGTCCAGACTTTCTGGTACTACCGGAGCAACTCTAGATCCGATTTGTGCCTTGCAGGCAGAAATAAATTTGCCAGCCTTCGAATCAGCGCAAATCGCCTTTATTACTCTCGCAGCGAGCTCACGAAGGGAAGCACTTGATCTGGCACGTCGCTACCGTCGTTGGTCCCACCTCAGAAGAGCGATCGAAGATGCACGTATTCATAGTGAACGGGAGCTTTCACAGCTTGATCTCGATTCACAAAAAGTGGAGCAGATCCAGAAGCTACTTTCGCCATTGTTATATCCTTCGCCTGCATTGAGAGCCGAACCAGCTGTCCTCGCAACCAACACGCTGGGCCAGCCAGGTTTGTGGTCCTTCGCAATCTCAGGCGATTATCCAATATTGCTGGTGCGCTTAAAGAGTCAGGAGAATCTCAGCCTGCTAAACGAAGTCCTTATCGCGCATACCTATTGGCGCAAGCGCGGTTTGATGATCGACCTCGTTATCTTCAATCAACACGAGACTAGTTACGAACAGGATTTTCAATCAAAAGTCGGACGCCTGCTTGCCCGTAGCGGTGGCGAAGCGTGGATGAACAAGCGCGGTGGAATCTTTATCGTCAATGAAGATCAAATGAACGAATCAGAGCGTATCCTTTTGCGAACGGTTGCCCGCGTCATTCTGGACGGGGAGGCTGGTCCACTTAAGCAACAGTTATCCAAGCTGGATGCGATTCCCCTGCGGCTCCCGCGTTTTGTTTCGATTGAATCTTTATATCCGCCATCTGATGCTGTAAGTAAAGTAGAACGCCCTACAAACCTGATGTTTGATAATGGAACAGGCGGCTTCACTCCAGATGGACGCGAATATGTGATCTACCTTGAACCGAATCAATGGACGCCCGCTCCCTGGGTGAATGTGATCGCCACTTCTGAATTTGGATGTCTTGTATCTGAATCAGGCATGGGTTGCACCTGGGCACTGAACAGTGGCGAAAATCGACTCACTCCATGGCGGAATGATCCGGTGAGTGATACACCTTCAGAGGCGATCTATTTGCGGGACGAAGATACAGGCAAAATCTGGTCACCGACACCACTTCCAGCGCGTGCCGACGCGCCTTATCTGATTCGCCATGGAGCAGGTTATTCCATTTATGAGCATACAAGCCATGGACTTGAGCAGAACACGCATATTTTCGTTGTTCCAGATGAGCCCCTCAAAATCGTCCAGTTGAAACTTCATAATACGACCAAACGCATGCGTCGTATCAATGTCACTTATTATGCAGAATGGGTCCTTGGGAACACACGTGAGAACACATCTGCTTATATTGTCCCTGAATTTATCTCAGGTCAATTCGCTCTGTTAGCGCGCAACACCTACAGCATGGATTTCGGTCAGCGCGTCGCATTCCTGGCATCCACACGTGAGCCACATGGCGTGACGACAGATCGTACAGAGTTCATTGGAAAACATGGCAGCTACCTTCGGCCTGCCGCATTGGAACGCGTTGGTCTAACACCGAATATACAGGCCGGTGGTGACCCCTGCGCCGCATTACAGTCTTTATTGTGGCTTCAGCCTGGTGAGACAAAGGAAATCACATTTTTATTGGGTCAGGGTGAAGATCGCGCAGATACGGAACGATTGATCAGCCATTATAAAAATATTCAAAACGTCGAGACTGCATGGCAAAGTGTCACTGAATTCTGGGATGAAATTTTGGAACAAACTCAAGTCCAGACGCCCGACCCGGGCATGAATATTTTATTAAACCGTTGGCTGCTATATCAGGCACTTTCCTGTCGCATATGGGGACGGACGGCCTTTTATCAATCCAGTGGAGCTTATGGGTTTCGCGATCAATTACAGGATGCGATGGGGCTGATCCATGTGAAGCCTGAATTGGTCCGTCAGCACATTCTGGAAGCTGCCAGCCATCAGTTCGAAGAAGGCGATGTGCTTCACTGGTGGCACCCACCAGCAGGGCAAGGCATCCGCACACGCTGTTCTGATAACCTTCTATGGCTACCTTATGTGACGGCCTATTATGTACAGGCAACAGGAGATCGATCCGTGCTTGCTGAGCAGATTCCTTTCCTCAGGGCTGAGCTGCTCAAACAAAAAGAACATGAACGCTATGGGCAATTCCCATCGGGAGAGATGGGTACACTCTACGAGCATTGTTGCCGCGCCATCGCCAAGGGAACAACAGCAGGTCCACATGGAATTCCGTTGATGGGCGCGCACGATTGGAATGATGGCATGAATCGCGTGGGGATAGATGGACAGGGTGAAAGCATCTGGCTGGGATGGTTTCTATCCACCACCTTGACAAATTTTGCGGACGTTTGTGAACTTATGGATGACCGCGGGCGCGCAGACATTTATCGTAAACAGGCGAAGCAGATATTCAAAGCAATCGAGTTAAGCAGTTGGGATGGTGCGTGGTATCGCCGAGCCTATTATGATGATGGCTCGCCGCTTGGCTCTGCTTCGAACAACGAATGCAAGATCGACTCCATTGCTCAATCCTGGGCAGTTCTTTCCAAAGGTGCAGATCCGTTTCATGCAACTATAGCAATGGAATCGGTTTACGAGAAACTGGTTCGATTTGACGAACAGCAAATATTGCTATTTACACCTCCATTTGATCGGACAGCGCGCGATCCTGGATACATCAAGGGATACCCACCAGGCATTCGTGAAAATGGTGGGCAATATACTCATGCTGCGTTATGGGCGATCTGGGCGTTTGCTGAAATGGGAGAAGGAGATCGCGCTGGTCAACTATTCAATCTGATTAACCCCATTTATCACGCGGATACACCTGAAAAGGTGAATCGTTACCGCGTGGAACCGTATGTTATCGCGGCGGACGTATACAGTGTGCCGCCTCACTCAGGGCGCGGCGGCTGGACCTGGTATACAGGCTCGGCAGCCTGGATGTATCGACTCGGAGTGCAGGCGTTGCTCGGGTTGAATCTCGTAGGAGACATATTGCAAATCAAACCCAACATCCCCACAGACTGGACTGAATATCAATTAAATTATCGTTTTAGCAAAACGATGTATCACATTCTGGTCAAACGCAAACCAAACAATCGTCATAAAACAAATCAGATCGTTATGGATGGCCAGATCTTGAAAGATGGGAATATCCCTCTTATTGATGACGAAAAAAATCATGAAATCGTGATCACACTTGCATCACGCAAAAACTGAGAAAATCGAGAACGACGGTGGTCAGGCACAAGTTAATGTGTCAAGCGCCGCGCTTACATTTTCGTGCTATGGTTTAGGCTGGTATATGCTCCGCAGAAGCCGCGAAGATGGAGGCACGGTCGCGATGAGCATAATGGCGTTTTTCAATTTTTGCTTTGATCCTGAAATTCCTCATCTTCATTTGGCATCCAGTATGGTGAATATCCATAGTACTCATAAACGCCAAGAAGCCAATTTGCTTCGTATTTGGCATTATCGGGCCAATGATCTTTATCAAATCCCGGTGCATTTTCAAGCACTTCTTTATCTACATCCAAAATAAAGGCATGATTTTCAGTATTGATTGTCAATGCCTCCCAGGGAATGGCAAATAATTTATCCCCCATGCCCAGGAAACCGCCAAAAGATAATACTGCGTAAGCAATCAATCCTTCATCCAAGTCAATCATTAGTTCCTTTATTGTTCCAAGTTGATCGCCAGCGGTATTAAGAACCTTATCGCCAATAATTGTTGTGGCAGATAACACACGAGGATAATCCTTGTTAGTCATCTCATTCATAATTTACTCCTTGTGAATTAGATGGAATTGAATCAAATATAAAAGTTAGCAATGTTCCTATCAATGGGGAATATACCTACTAGGCTGCGAGATTGTCCCTAGCAAAAGTAGATAGAATACAGCCGTAAGAGGTAGATTTATTTATTGATAAATGTCAAATAGGAAGCGGCTTCTTGCCTGTTGCTGACATTTAATTTTTCCAATATGTTGTGAACGTGATTTTTGACAGTCCCAATTTCAACCAGCAGGAGAGCGGCAATTTCCTGGTTTGTACATCCATTCCCAATACATTGCAGCACCTGCTGCTCACGTGGGGTTAAGCGAACACCGTCTGTGATGCCGTTTTCAACGGTGGAAAATAATCTGGCAAGGCTGGAGAGCCGTTCGATCATTGCCCCTGCCATTTTCGCTGAGACTTGAGCCTCGCCTCTTTGTGTAGACCGCAGGATCTCGACCAAATCATTTAGAGAATTATCTCTGAGAAGATAACCAACTGCGCCCGCTTCGACATATTTCAAGACATCCTCAGCATCCTCTGATAACCCCAATGCCAGCACCCTGGTAGTAGGCGATATATCTAGGATGGTGCCGATAAGTTCCAGCGCGCTTTGACCTGGCAGATTAACACTTACTAATGCTACATCCACATTTTGCTCGTGAAGGATCTTAAGTCCGTCCTCCGGGTTCGTGGAACAGCCTACAACTGTAATATCCGGTTCAGCCTCCAAAATATCTGTCAACATATTGGCAATAAGGCGGACCTCAATGATCGGGACAACTTTGATCTGATCCATAGGTATATACCTGAAAAGAGAGATATCCATGGCTCGTAGCTTTCTGGAATTGGATTGATATAAATTCCATGAAGTGGACATCTCTCTAGGTCATCGTTTTATTTCACAATCTGAAGTGTCTTATTGCTCTTATTTCTTCCGACTTGTGACACGCTCCACAATACTCTCACGTGTGTTTTCTACATTCTCTTTCACATTATCTGCAATTTCACGACCCTTATCTTCAATATTCCCAACAGCCGCTTTGGCTCTTTTCTGCATTCCTCTCACCTCGCCCTTGATTTTTTTGAACGTTTTCTCTCCAGATGCAGGTGCCATCAACAGGCCCACTGTGGCACCGACTACGCCACCAACCACCAGGCCAGTGACCACCTTACCAATGCCACCTTTATTATTGCCGTTCTCTCTATTTTTCTTTTTCATGCTTCTCTCCTTCTAATTAAATTGATTCGGGATTCTCCCAACAACATAAATTTCTTTGTCAACAGACTATCACACTATAAAAGCAAAACACAAATATTTTTATGGGGAAAGTCCCTACGGAACTTAAGGATGTCTCCTACGAAATCGCGCTAAACTCCTACTCTATTTTAGGAACATCATGAATTGAAATTTACCCCTAACAGACATATAGTATGCACATGCTAATTGCAAAACAGGAGACTCGAAATGTTATTTGATCAAACTTTTTTTAACTGGCTGGTCGCTGCATTACTGGGTCTTTCCGGCATCGCCGGAGCGGTGGCTGGAATTGCCAAATTATGCCTGGGGTATTCCTGGTCAGATCATTCATCTCGTATTTTTTTAAATCACAACGAGAAATGATTTTAGACCAGTTAATGTTTGAGCTGGCGAGGATCTCGCCAGCTCAAACCGCTTAATAACAACTTTTCAATTAATGAGGAGATAAGACTTGGTCGAACTTGGGTATTTCCTATCGAGTGAGGAGCATAAGCCTAATCAATTGATTAACCATGCTCAACTTGCTGAACGGTCTGGATTTAAGTTTGTAGTGATCTCTGATCATTTTCATCCCTGGGTGAGTGAACAGGGACAAAGTTCTTTTGTGTGGAGTGTATTGGGTGGCATTGCTCATACGACTGAGCGCGTAAGTGTTGGTACAGCGGTTACCTGCCCTATCATGCGCATTCACCCTGCTTTGGTCGCCCAGGCAGCAGCTACTGTTGCAGACATGATGCCTGGTCGCTTTTTCTTAGGGTTAGGCACAGGAGAATATTTGAACGAGCATATTTTTGGAAATGCCTGGCCCGGGATTGATACTCGTCGAGAAATGCTTGTGGAAGCCATTCACATCATCAGAGAACTTTGGAAAGGCAAGGAATATTCATATAGCGGCACCCACTTTACAGTCAGTGATGCGCGTATCTACACGCTTCCAGGTGAACTTCCTCCCATCTACGTCGCCGCTTCGGGACCTGAATCGGCTGAAATGGCTGGTGAAATCTCCGATGGGTTGATCAGCACATCGTCTGGAGATGAGGTAGTGAAAGCATTCAAGCAAAATGGAGGTTCGGGAAAGCCATGTATTGGATCCATCAAAGTTTGCTGGGCAAAATCTCAGGAGGAAGCCAAGAAAACCCTGGAAAAAGAGTGGCCAGTATCGGCCCTCTCGGGGCGACTCCATGTGGATCTGCCAACGCCAGAGCACTTTGAAGATGCAGTGGAAGCGATGGGTAAAATTGAGATTCCTGAAGACTCGGTCTATGGACCGCAGCCTGAACCTTATATCAAAGCGATTCAATCCCTGCAAGACAATGGATTTGATCACATTTATCTACATCAAGTAGGGCCGAACCAGGAGGGATTTCTTGATTTTTTTAAGGCTTCGCTTTTACCCGCATTGGAGGAAGAGAATTTAATCAAGGAGTAGTTCAGGGTTTGGAGGAGGGTATCCAACCTGTCAAAAAGAAAAACCGACATTCATCTGGCTAGGGAAAGTCCTACCCTATTTTCAAAATCATCCCCCATTGTTCATTCAACTCTAAGATTTTAGAATTACTGTACTATTGTTTCATGACAAAAAAATCAAAATTTGGAGGTAGTGATGGCTTCAAAATTGGCAAATTTGGAAGATTTGTATGAAGATCTCCTAAAAGATCTTTACAGTGCAGAAAAACAACTTGTAAAGGCATTGCCTAAAATGGCAAAAAATGCTGACTCACCGGACCTGCAAAGGGCCTTTCAGGATCACCTTGGTCAGACCGAGAAGCATGTGGAACGAATCGAACGTATCTTTTCGGACCTAGGAGGTTCACCTCGCGGAAAAAAATGCGTAGGGATGGAAGGGCTGATCGAAGAAGGCGGTGAATTATTGAAGGAAGATGTTGAGCCCGATGTATTGGATGCTGGTTTAATTGCCGCTGCGCAGAAGGTAGAACATTATGAAATTGCAGGCTACGGCACTGCCCGTGCCTGGGCAAATAAACTGGGATACTCTAATGCAGCCAATCTTTTGCAAGATACGCTTGATGAAGAGTCAATGGCAAATGAAAAATTGACCCAACTTGCAGAGAGCCATATCAATATGGAGGCACAGTAGCCGTACATATATAGATTGAAATAGCACATTCCGTCGAGTGCATAACGCTCAATTGCGACAGGTGGTAGCTCCGAAATCGGTGGACCACCTGTCATTTTTTTTGGATGTTGCGGGCAATGATGCTCGTGAACATATCAATACATGGGAAATTATGTGGATCTGACAATTCTCCAATCACGAATCAATTAGGGATATCCCTATCACGAGATAGAAACATCCCCAATTGATGGATATGGAGTGAATGATATATAAGTTATGAATCAAATAAAAGCGTGTATGGGTAAGCCAAACTACACAAAGAAGCAGACAAGGCAAATATGAAAAATAAAAAAAGTAATGGCACGGCAGAGAACGTTGTTGAAACGCAGGACCTTACCAAAGCATTTGGTGAGGAGGTTGCCGTGCAATCTCTTAACATGTATGTACCGCGCGGCAAAATTTTTGGTTTTATTGGTCCCAGCGGCTGCGGGAAAACGACGACTGTTCGGTTACTAACAGGATTTTACGAGCCTACCTCTGGCACGGCCAGAGTCTTGGGCAAAGACCCGGTCAGATTTTCGAAGTCTGATCGTGAAAAAATAGGTTATCTCATTCAGCAGTTTGTCCTCTACCCGGAATTGACCGTCTGGGAAAATCTAAATTTTGCCGCTTCCTTTTACGGGGTCAGTCCGTTCCGGCGAGGGCGCTTACATAAACTGATGGATTTTGTCGAGCTGGCGGAAGACAGCGGTAAGTTGGCACGTGATCTCTCTGGAGGAATGAAAAGGCGGCTGAGTCTGGCTGCCACATTAGTCCACAACCCGCAGTTGCTCTTTCTCGATGAACCCACAGCTGGAATTGACCCGATCCTACGCCGAAAATTCTGGGATTATTTTAAAGAACTACAGGAGGAGGGACATACATTATTCATCACCACGCAATATGTTGGCGAAGCTGCCTATTGTGACCTCGTTGGAGTCATGTATGAAGGAAGATTATTGATGGTTGAGACACCCAGTAATCTACGCAAGAAGGCCTATGGAGGGGATGTGATTGCAATCAAAACTACCGAAGGGACAAGATTTGAACAGCGTAAACAATTGGAAAGTCTTCCGTTTGTGCATGGCAAAGTAATCATGGTCAGTGATCAGGAGGTTGACGTTATTGTTGATGATGCAAGCACCGCGATCCAGGCGCTGTTGGAATGGGCGCAGGAGCAAAAATTGAATGTTGAAACCATTGAGGAAAAGTTTCTCCCCTTTGATGATGTGTTTGTTAAGATTATAGAAAGAGAGACTGCGCATGTTTAAATTTCTTATCCGAATTTCTTCATTCCTGACCAAGGAATTGACGGAAATTTTTCGCCAGCCTCGACTCATCCTGACGCTCATCCTGGGTCCGTTTTTGATTATGTTCTTATTTGGGCTGGCTTACCCGGACCAAAATCGTTCTTTACGAACAACGTTTGTAACCACAAATCCAAGTGCGTTTCAGGAGGAGATGAATGTCTTTACAGAAGCCTATAGTTCAACAATTATTGATCAAGGTATAGAAACGGACAAGGCACTGGCCCTGTCAAAACTTGCACTGAATGAAACGGACCTGGTTATTGTCATACCAGATGCACCCTTTGAGACTATTCAACAAAACCAGCAGGCTGTGCTGGAGGTATATCATAATGAGGTAGACCCGTTCCAGATCGGATATATTCAAACGATCGCGAATATATATGTGAATGAAGTCAACCGTGGAATTTTGCAAACGGTCACAGAACAAGGCCAGGCAGACTCAGGCTCCATCCAAAGCAGTTTGGAAGAGGCGATCACAAAGACACAGGCATTAAAGCAGGCGATCCCCCCGGGAGATGCAAATACGGCAACCCAGGTTGAAGCGTTAGAGAAGAGTCTAACTGCCGCACATGAAAACCTGACCACATTTCGTACTTTAAGTTCTGGGGTTTTAGTTAATCCATTTGGTGTAGATATTAAGGGACTTTCCAATGTCCAATTTACTGTAACAGGCTTCTTTGCCCCTTCTGTTATCGCCCTGCTTCTACAGCACCTATCGATTACTTTTGCATCCTTATCTATTGTTCGAGAAAGCCGCTCCGGGATCATGGAATTGTTCAGAGTAGCTCCTATCACCGCTTTCGAAACCTTAATCGGAAAATTCATTAGTTACCTGTTCTTCGAAATCATATTAGCCGGAGTAATTACTGCGCTTGCGATTCTGGTGCTGGGGATTCCCATTTTGGGTCCCTGGCTGGACTACGCTGTAGCTGTGGTCATTCTCCTCTTTACCTCCCTAGGTGTGGGGTTCCTGATTTCACTCATTTCGGAAACTGATACACAGGCCGTTCAATATTCGATGCTATTGCTCCTCGCAAGCATTTTCTTTAGCGGATTTTTCCTGGACCTGCGCTTGATGTGGGAACCAATCAAAGTTCTGGCATGGTCTTTACCCGCCACCTATGGCATTCGAATGTTTCAGGACATTATGCTGCGCGGTTCTACGGTTTCCCCAATGTTATTTCAGGGAATCGCATTGATCGGAATTGCGCTCTTCCTGATCGATTGGTTTCTCTTAAGACGGAGGATGGAAGGTTAATATTCCTGAAGATAATCGGCGGTTCTTCTCACCAGGTAATAGATCCGGTTGATCAAGTGCCTGTTTTTGCGATTGGTTTGATTTTGTAGGCGCCTCCTCAATTTCAGGAGGCGTGTTCTTATATTTGCAACTTTTTCCGATATCTCCGGGGAAAACATGGATGTGGGAAAAGGATATAACTCCCGAAATAGGATTTGCACCGCCACTGCAAGAGGCGGCGCCAGTATCACCCCAATAAACCCAAAGGCTTGTGCCAGGCCGATGACAAACAGAACGATCAGTAATGCGCTGTATTTATGTCTGTGGAAAACACGCGGTTCGATCACCTCTTTCAAAAGAAATAAAACTGCAGTCGTGGATATGGCAGCCACAAAACCCAGGATGGGTGAACTCTCTATCGCAACAAACAAGGCAGGAAGGACAGCGATCAAAGCACCAAACCAGGGTATGAGTCTCACAACAGCTCCCCACAAAGCCAGAAGAGTTGGGTATCTTATATCCAACGTCAGGTAGATTAACCAAAGGATCAATCCTGCAAGCATACTTTGAACAATTTCACTGCGAAGATAGGCACCCACACCAGCTTCGATGGATCTCCAGGCGTGAAGAGCTTTTGGGTGATATTCGGTGGGCAGGAGGGAAAGGCCCAGGCGTTCAAATCGCAATTGATCCGCGCTCCAGTACAGGCTGAGGATGATCACGATGGCAATATATCCAAGGATCGAGAAAAAATTTTGAGCAATACTAAAAACTCCCTGCAAGGCAGGAATGCCTTCCCCACTTATCAGTGCTTCATATAATTCTGCAGACGGAGGGAGTTGTTGTGCAAGTGTTTTCTGAAACAAAGTTCCGCTCAACGGCCATTCTGTTTTGGCGCGGTCATAACTAGAAATAAGATCGTCACTGGCTGTTTGCAAGTCCTCAAGTAAGGAAGGCCCGATCAGCAGCAAGGCACCTACAATAGAAACAACCAATAGGGCATAGACTATCGCCAAAGCAAGCCGTTTTGTAATACGTCTTTCCATGAGGCCGTTAATCAGAGGCCGCAAAGCAGCAGCAACCGCCAAGGATAAGAGAAACAAAACAATGGCAATACTAAATTGCCACAACAGCAATAAAGCTGCCAGGGTAATTACAACAATCGTAGCATATCTGACTACCCGCATCATATCATTTCACCCTGATTTTTTAGTTCCTGTAAAACCAAACCCAATTCATGTGTAATGTCTCTGATTTCCAAGCGGTCCGTTTCTGGGATCTCATTCACAAGAGAATCTTCGTTATTAGAAGTTTCGTCAAGGATATGCATCAATCGCTTACTTTCATCTATTAATGATGGAACATCTGCCACCTGGTCAGAGAATGAGGCGCTTGAGTCGTCTGTCTGGATTAAGATCCGGTCCAAAACTAACTGAATCATTGCTGCCAAAGGCAGTGCCAGCAGCGCTCCCGCAAAACCGAAGACCGAGCCGAAAGCCACCAGTGATAATAATATGATGATGGGATTCACACCCATCGAATTTTTCATGATACGGGGCACCAAAAAGAGATTTTCCATCATCTGAATCAGCCCCGTCGCCACTAGAACCCAGATGGCCTTTCCAGGATCAATCGATAAAGCGGCAAGGAGCGCGGGAATAGCGCCAAGAGCCGGACCGAAAACCGGGATCATTTCCATTATTCCGGCAAAAATCGCCAATACCAATGTATAGGGAAGCCCAATCAACGTATAAAAAACAAAAGCAGCAAAACCGACAACTAAACAAAGGATTCCCTGGCCTCGAATATACCCTCCTATTTTTCTCTCTGCCAATTGAATGAACTCCTGGGTCTCGTGTCGTCGATGCAGAGGCACCAAGCGAATTAACGTTCGCACAACCTGACTACTTTCCTGAGTCCAATAATACGCGAGAAGAAAAATCGCCAGTATGCTTAATATCCACTTGACTACGAGATTGGCATAATAAACAGTCTGAGTTACCTGATTGAGTACATCCACTCCAGCGTTTGGATTCGCGCTAAGAAAAAGGGATAATTGTGCTGGAAGTCGAGAAGCAATGTTCTGCAACAAACGGTTATTGGAGTTCACCAAGGCCCGGCGGATCTCTGAATAATATTGAGGCAAGTTCTGGGAGAGCTCGGTAGTCTGATCAGCAATTAACGGAAAGACCAGAGCCAGAATTCCAATCGCGAAAGCGGCCAGCAGGAAATAAATAATAATAACCCCTGCAATTCGGGATATCCCGCGTCGCTGCAGCCATTCGACCATTGGACGGATCGCTGTTCCGACCACAATGGCGACAAACAGCAGAAAGATTAGGAAGCTCAGCCGATATAGCAGCCAGAAAATTAAAAACACGCAGACCACAAATACTGTTGCAAGAACAACCTGACCTGTGGTCCACGTTATTAATTTTTCAGATGAAGTTGCCGGCTTCATGGCTCGCGACGAATCACCGTCCCGGTCTGATCAGCGCGGAATCTATATTCCTGGCCATCAGCAGTAAATACCAATAACCATCCGGGGGTGACCGCCTGTGCACAAGATTCATCAGGTCCACCCAACCCCAGGCAGCTATCCGGCCATTCCATCTGTTCTATCGATTTAAGCTGGAGGCTCTCTACTGGCACCCCAAGGAGTTCACTGACCTGGTTTCGAATGTTCAGCGCCACATCGGGCGGCAATACATCTTCCAAAGCCGGAGCTACCTGGGTAAGCGCAGCAGGAACATCCGTGCCAGCGCCGCCACAGGCTGAAAGAATCAACCCTGCCAGCAGCACGAATGGCACCATCCATTTTCTAAACATCGTACTCATTATCCTTTCCAGCCTAGAACCAATTAAACAGGGCACCCAGGATCACCAGGAGTAAAAGGAACCCGACAAGCCCACTGCCGCCGTATCCCCAGCTTCGGCTATAAGGCCATACTGGCAGGGCACCCAGTAGTAATAGAACCAAGACGATAAGTAAAAGTGTACTCACGTTATTCTCCTTTTTGTATTGGGCCAGAGGGGAAAGTATTCCCCTCTGGCAAACTTTTTAGAATAGTATAGATTGGGCTAGTCAGTGACTTCCCAGTTCTCCAGGAACTCATCGATCTGTCGTTCGGCTTCCATCTGAGTGTAGCCGTACCTTTCCTGAAGAAGACCAGCAAGTTTGTCACGCTTTCCAGCGATCTGATCCAGTTCATCATCGGTGAGCTCACCCCATTTCTCACGGATGGTTCCCCGTATTTGTTTCCAATTTCCTTCTAAAATGTTTCTGTTCATTATTTATTTTCTCCTTTTTTATTTAATTCTTGTTCTTACTTTTCCACTTTCCATTCTTCTTCTCGTACTTCTTTTTGACCGCATTCCAGGCAACCTTATGTGAAACCTCCTCTCTGGAAGCGTCTCCTTTCCGATCCTCTGCATCTTTATATTCCTCCCATGCACTGTTATAGGCTGCCACATAAACTTCCTGAGCGTGCTTAGGAAGATTATCTCGAACAGAATCTGGTAGCGCTTGCAGGCTTTCGTACGGCATCTCTCTTAGACCTATCTTTAATTCCCCTGCCTGTCATAAGTAGTTACCTGGCTGGTGGGTTCACGATAAAAAATGACCCAGATGAGACGAACAATGAGCCAGCCAAGCAACGCATACACCATCATCCCTATAATAGATGTAACTTCCAGCGTCATGGTTTGAAACGTTGGGTTAGCGATCAGGTTTTGAAATGGCCACAAAAACAAGTCTGACAACTGATATACAAACGCTGTAAACCAATTGCCAGTGTTTGCACCGATCAATTTCAAGATCACACGGATCCCGATGAGGGCCTCCAGCCCGCCAAATAGCAACCAGATGAATTGTGTAATTTTATAAATTGTCGCTCTATATTCAAGATTTACATTTTCGACAACTTGTTGTTCATGTACATGATCTCCATGTTGTTGAACAACGACACTTTTACGACGATCTACGCTCATCTTATCTTGCACTCCTTTTAATCATGTGGTTAGAAGTATCTGCCTCTCCTTGTAAACAAACCAAGGATCAGTGACAAGATGGCGGAGCCGATAATGCCCCAGACAATTGGGAAAGACTCTCCTTCTATATTGATTGTAAAAACTTCAGGGAGTCCAAGTTGGCCTGCCAGCCATACACCAAGATAGGCGCCGACAAAACCAACAATGATCGAGACCAGGCATCCTCCAAAGGAATAGCCGGAGAGGGATTGGCCGATGGCACCAACGATCCCAGCAATCAGCAGCAGTACGATTAATCCAGTGAGTGTCATTTCTACCTCCGATAATCCTTACTTTGATTTGAACGTACATCTCCAAACAAATGGATTATCATTACTATAAAAGTTAGCCTTTCTTATATCAATGGGGGATATACCTACTGATTCAGGAGATTCCCTATTAATTTAGGAAATACACCAGGCATGATTGGAAATAAAAAATCAGGGTATATGCCATACTCTGATTCTTAAAAATCCGGTATGCTCAATTTTTAGGAATTACGACGCGAAAGAACACGCTGGGCAATATTCTTTAACAAAACAAGCGAGTCAGTTTCATACTTCTTCATCAGCAATTTCAGAAAGTTTTCCACCTGGGTTTTACTGATTCCCAGAGAAGCGGCGATTTCATCCGCAGAGCGATCACGCACTAATTGTTCCAGGATTTGAATTTCACGCTTGGTCAACGTCTGCTGTTCAAGAGAGGTGGGAGTACTAATTTTAATGGCTTGCGGACTGAACCAGTTCTCGTTCTTATTTATGATGCTTCGTATGGCTTCCAATAACATGGTAGGGGCTTCATCTTTTGTGATATACCCCGCCGCGCCATTCTCCATCATGCCCAGAATATAATCCCGGTCGCTATAGGAACTGACAGCAATCACTTTTAGATCAGGCTGCATATCATGAATTTTTCGCATGACAATATCCCCTCGCTGGTCTGGCAATTCCATATCAAGCAGCAAGATATCTGGATCTTTGGTTGCAACCAACTCGATTGCCTCCGCACCATTCTCACCTTCCCCAATCACTGTGATATCTTTTGTTGCCATAAGCAGGTTTTTTATCCCTGCACGTACCCCGAAATGGTCATCGACGATTAGTGCCTTGATTCGCTTGTCCATCATAGGATTTATTTCGTCAACCCCAATCTCCGGATTTGTTATCGGTACATTAAGAAGAACAGTCATAAACGCCTTAATTTTATGACTGTTCGCCGGAACCTCAAATGGGGAATTTCCCTTATTTCACTCAGATTCGGTACTTACGTTCAAATCTCTCTTTACGAGGCTCTCCTGAACTGCCAAAATCGCTGCTTCAACACGAGAAACCACGCCCATTTTCCTGAAGATCGCGTGCAAGTGCTTTTCTACGGTTTTTGCGCTGATTCCCAAAGTCAATCCGATCTGATTATTTGTTTTCCCATCCACTACCAGACCCAGCACTTCCAGCTCTCTGGAGGTTAATTCAGTGCCACCCTCCTGCTCTTTCAGCAAGATCTGACTGAGCATCGCGGCTACTTTTCGGCTGACCCAGCCCGACTCGCCATGAGCCACTCCCCGGACAGCATTAATGATCTCCTCCGGCACTTCATCCTTAAGTAAATACCCTGAGGCGCCATAGGTGAGCAATTGGGAAATAAATTCGCGATCGTTATAGGAACTGAGCCCCAGGATGCGTGCATTCGTACCGATCTTATAAGCTCTTTTGATAATTTCTATACCATTCATATCTGGCAATTTCATATCCAAAAGAACTACATCAGGCTTTAAAGATTCGATCATCTGAAGGGCTTCAGCACCGCTATGAGCTTCACCGGCGACGCTGATTCCTACAGCAGGTTCGAGCAAATCACGAATTCCCTTACATGTGATTGGATGGTCATCTACGATCAAAACACGAATATCTGACATGGCTCAACCTTTCATTACATTGATTAACGATAATGATCAATCCGGGTCACTCCACGGGATGGTCACACGTACCGTTGTGAAACCCGGTTTCGATTCTACTTTAAAAACCCCACCAAGGACATTCACTCTTTCTGCTGCGCCAGCCAGCCCGTAGTGGTCCTCTCGTACAAATTCGATCCAGTTGGCAGGTACACTAAAGCCCTTCCCATTATCTGTGATTTCAAGATGTGTTTCTTCGGCATCGAACGAAAAATGTATACGGACTTCGGTCGCGTCGGCATGACGTATTACATTTGCCAGAGCCTGCTGAAGCACGCGGAATAATGCCAGGCGCACATTATCCGGCAGGCTTTGTTGGTCATGAGCGAGCGAAAGTTGGATTTCAAGATGTGGATGTTTTTCTTGAATGTCATAGGCATGAGAGCGAATGGCATTCTCAAGGCCAAAACTGGAAAGGGTGGGAGGCCGAAGTTCTTTGGCCATTGCGCGAAGATCCTGTAATACGCCTTGAATAGTATCTTTCACTTCTCTTAAGGCTTCACTGGTTTCTGGGTCTGTTGTTGTTCGCAATTCCTCGATCCGATAGTTCACACTGTAGAGGACCTGCATGGGATTGTCATGGAGCTCCTGAGCCAGGTGGAGTCGCTCCAACTCCATACTGTTTTGCAGACGGCTGCTCAATTCCTCCATCTCAAATTGGAGCCGTTTTTGTTCAGTGACATTTTCAACGATGCCGACGATGAAAGCTGGTTCATCCTCTCTGTCATTTTTTTTCACCACAGTAAAGACGGTCCTTGCCCAAACAGTAGATTGATCTTTGTGGATTGTACGATGCTCAAAACGAAAGCTGGAAACACCATCCAGTCTCACACTGTGGAACAGTTTCGAAGCTCTGGCAATATCATAAGGATGTAGGAAGTCGGTAAAGTGCCTGTTTGCCATTTCGTCCTCTGTGTATCCCAGCATTTCCTGAAATGACGAATTGGTCTGCAGAATGTTGCCATCCAGGTCCAATACCTTAATTCCCAACGTGACTGATTCAAAGATGGAGCGAAAACGCTCCTCGCTCATGTCGAGAGCGCGTTTTGCAGACAGACGCTCAGAAATTTCCTGGCGTAATGCATCGAACAAGCGACAGTTTTCGATCGCCAGCGCAAAGCGGTAGGCAATGTCGACCAGAAAGGATTGATCCTCGACATTAAAAGGCTTGCTGCCTCGATGACGAGACAAGTTCAGCGTACCTAACACACCACTCCGGCCCACCAAAGGTACAATGATGACGCTCTCAATGCCTATTTCTTGAATAAATTCCCGAAACGGAGGTAATGAAATTGCCTGCAATTGTTCGGACTGGATCGAAGGGATGAGCACCGGTTCACCAGACTTGATGACGCCTCCTGAAAGCCCTTTAGAATAATCAAATTCAAAGTCTGGAACAAGAAACTTCCTTAATAGAGCTTGTGCCGTTGTATCTTTATCATGAAATGCCATGAGTTTTAACTTATCATGGGCATCATTTAATAATGTAAGCACACTTAAGTCACCGATCACATTCGCTGTAAATTCAGCAGCCAAATTTACGACCTCACCAAGATTATTACCAGCCTCAGCAATCAGATGAGATAATTTATAGAGTGCTTCAATCCGCTGAACATGCTTTTCCTGTGAAATTTCGACCTGCTTGCGGTAGCTAATATCGCTGATGAGGGCGATTGCTCCGTCAATATTTCCTGATTCATCTCTGGTGGCTTCTGCAGAAACGGAAATCCATATTCCCCGCTCCTTCCCTTTTCTTCGAAGAATAATTTCTTCAGCATCCTCAACTGATTCACCCTGCAATGCACGCCTCAATGGCAATTTATGCGCCGGATACTTCATTTTTCCATCATCCAGATAAAGACCAAATAGCTCAGGCCAGTCCTCGAGCTTCAGCGATAGATCGACTTCACCCATTAAGGTTTTTGCCTTCTCGTTCATGAACTGGATATTGCCATTTAGATCCACCAAAACGACAGCCGCCGGAAATGCATTCAGAACCTTCTGAAACTGTGAGGTCTGATCCTGTGTCAATGCAGTTTTCTGTTTGGTTGTAGTCGTTATTCGTTTCTTTCGAATTGGCTTACCGGGCTTTTTCACAATCAACTTCTCTTCCACAATCAGGATCCTCTTCTTTGCATGGATGGTGGACAACTGCAACGAAACGCAGGCGATCTTCCAGAAGATCGAAGGGTGTAAAGAAATGAATGATCATTTGGTACGGACGTCCCCAGGATTTTAGGTCAAACCAACAAACTTAGATTAAGCCAGTCTAAATCTTCTGTTATATTTTTATCAAAACGTTGTGTGGGATTCGAACTGTGATGTTGTACTTATATTACCAGAAGTCTGTGCTTTTGCAAGTAAATTGATTATTATACATGCTGGCGACAAATCATGTTTCTTAGAGCCAATAGCGTGAATGTCGCCAAGGCGGTCAAAATTCGTGAAATTAACCTATTCGCGGAACACTTGCACCTTGCGTACGCATGGCACTGCCGCCAGTAG
>DAINRK010000001.1:0-39949 GCA_036741855.1 Anaerolineales bacterium | reverse complement strand
CTCACCCTCCTCATTTGTTTTTGGTTCAGGAATGACCCATACAATATGGGATCGCCGAACTGCCAGGAACGGCACTTGAAATAAGATTTGACCATCGGGGCTTAGCACGTCCACGTCGGTGAGCGCGAGGAAGTTCTCGCTTAGATCCAGTTCGTCTATGATGCGCTGATCCCTGCGTACGTGGATGTGACCGCGCAGCATGTGAGTTGTCGTCTGAACGGTAGCATGGATTGCTATCTTGGAGACGATATCCGTAAATATTTTGCCTCTTTCATCATATTCAATAGTCATATTGCCTCTTATTTAGACCTGGAGCATGACTTTGGAGTAATTTCCGAAAATCATCCCCATCTCTACGGTACACGAATAAACCAGCAATCAGAGTTTAGTCGAAATGCGCTGAAAATTACCTTTCACTTTCATTAAGCAGGCAGATCACTTGGCACGCAGCCGGCGAGCAAGCCGTACCATATCCGCAGCGGTCTCTTTAAAAATAATGGATGCCGTATCCGTTGGATACTTTGTCGTAATGGGCTGGTTCAGGTTATTGGCTAGTGCAAAATTACTTCCCATATATGGCATTGTTGTCTTGATCGTTATGCCAATAATCTCCTCAGCTTCTGCTTTGGTCAATCCCTCCAACCCAACGGCACGGTTCAAGATCGCGTATATTCTTTGCCTATCTATTCCCTGGATCTGAAGATAATCCCAAACGGTCTTGGTTAGTTGAATGGTGCTTTGGTCAGTGGCAACGATCAGGATGATGAGATCGGCCTTTTGGATCAGAGGCAGGCTGATGCGTGAAAGCGAACGTCCAAGGTCAAGGATAAGAAAATCATACGTTGAGCGGAGCACATCTACGATTTGCTCAATTCGTTCGCCCTTGAGGACATTTCCATGCTGCGGATCGGGTGAACCGGCCAGCAATTGAAACTGCCACAACTCTGGTGTGGGTAAATTCTTACGGAAGTATTCCTCGTTCGTCTGACCAGATGGCAGGTCTGCCACTGTTACAAGATTCAGATTCCCCTGATAACCAACGATCTGACCAATCGAACCGATAGGCAGGATTAAGTCCGCGACAACAACGCGGGCATCTGGTTGACTCTGTTTGATATTCATTGCAAGATTCGCACAAAGCGAGGATGTGCCAGTCCCACCCTTTGCACTCAAAAAAACAATGAGCAAGCCAAGGTTCTTTCCATCCTTGCTTGCAACATCTGGCGGTTTTTGCGCACTAAATAGGCGAGTGAGACTTTCGTCAAGTGCTGGGATGGCCTGCGAGGATTTGAACAGGTATTCATCTACCCCTGCGTTCAGGCAGGCTTCTTTTCTGATTGGGGCCGGGTCGCTGGAAAGAGCAATCAGATGTGTATTACTGGTGCGCGCATTGTTGCGCAGCTTTTTGATAAATTCCTCATCTTTAATATCAGATAATACTGGGTCAAACAGCACAAGGTCAGGTTCGTCCCGCCATGCAATAATGAGCGCTTCTTTGCCAGAAGCGGCTTCGAGGACTTTGAACTGTTTTTCGCGAAGAGTATTTCCAAGAAAATTTCGGCTGGTGGCGTTCTCGTCAAGAATGAGGATACTCTTACCAACCACGAAAACCTCCTGACTGTCAGTCTTCGATGGGTGGCATAAGATAGCCCAGCCCTGACCGTGTCACAATATGTTTTGGAGTGTGCGCATCATCCTCCAGTTTTTGGCGGAGACGGGCAATGCTCACCCAAAGGATTTCTTTATCTGTACGATATTCGGGCCCCCACACGCTCGTCAACAATTCCTCGGATGTCATGATCTTGCCAACATGATGCGCAAATTGCAAAAGCAAACGATATTCAGTTGCAGAAAGGGATACAGGAGTTTCGCCGCGCCAGACCTCGGCACGTGCAAAATCAATCTTCAAATTATCATGGGTAAAGAAACGTGACTGCCCCACTTCGCTTGGAGGCTGGGCACGGCGTAATACAGCGCGTACACGCGCCAGTAATTCTGTAGCTGAAAATGGTTTGACCAGATAATCGTCTGCCCCCAGGTCCAATCCACGCACGCGATCCTGCTCATCTCCCTTTGCCGTCAGGATGATGATCGGCGTACCAGAGAACTCCCGGATGCGTTGCGTGGCGCCGAAGCCATCCAGTTTTGGCATCATCACATCCATCAGTACGAGGTCAATGGGCTGGTCAGAAAAAACGCTCACTGCCTGCATACCATCCTGCGCAGTGACAACTTCATATCCCTCTGTCCGTAAATTGGCTTCGAGCAATCGTAGATAACGGGGCTCATCATCTACTATAAGAATGCGTTTTGCCATGTGGCCTCCTTTGCGCTATTTTGATGAATTGATAGGCAGTTCTATAAAAAACGTTGTTCCTTGGCCAGGTGTGGATTCTGCCCAAATCTTACCACGATGTGCATTAATTATCTGCTTGCAAATGTACAGGCCAAGCCCTGTGCCAGTAATGGTGCGCTCACTACGAACGCGGTAGAAACGCTCAAATATTAGAGGGAGAGATTCTGCCGGAATACCCGGCCCATGATCCTTGAAAGAAATAATGATGTTCCCTCCCACCTGAATTAACAGAACATCGATTGGTGCTCCAGGTGCATATTTAAGCGCATTGGTAAACAAGTTTTCAAAGACTTGCGAGAGCCGAACACCGTCACCCTGAATGGAGGGCGCGGGCTTCAGATCCATATTTACGTCAAGGTCTTTGTGGCGAATGCGAATCCGTGTAATCACGTCTCGTAGAACAGAATCCAACCTGAGAGGTTGGAAGCGAAGCGGGAGAGTTTTACTCTGCAGTCGCGCCGATTCGAGCACATTCTCAATCAATAACGATAGACGGTCCGCTTCCTCATCGATGATCGTTAAGAATTCTTTCTGTGTTTCAGCATCCCAGCTTGTATCCTGTCTCAAAAGGCTGGTGCTGTAGCCCTTGATAAAACCAAGAGGAGTGCGCAGTTCATGCGAGATGGTGCTGACAAAATCCTCCTGCAGTTGCATCTGGCGCTTTAGTTCACGCAACTCTGAACTGGTTTCCCGCCACGAGGCGCGTTCGAACAAGTTTGAAAGCAGGTCTGATGCAAACGAAGCCAGTGCAATATGTTCGCTTTCATAAACGGGTCCACCGAAACGCACAAAAACCAGCGCGCCTTTTGTTAACGCATCTGAACGCAGAGGCAAGCCAAGCAGATATGCCTGGCTCAAACGATCGTCAGGCGGAGCATCGGGCTTTGGATCCTGCAACAAAAGCCTGCCGCTCTTGAGCACTTGCCCGGCGAATGTTTCTCCCCATGCCGCATCGGCCTCAGCACTTTTCGCGCGCCCGACTGCGCGCGCGTAAACTACTTCAAGACTCTCCGATGATTGATCATAAAGGTAAACTGCAACGTTATCAAAAACAAACTGTTCGCGTAATGTTTTCAGAAAATTTTCGATGACAGGACGCGAACTGTCCGCAAATGCCGTGATTCGCATTAATTCCTGCAGGTACTCAAAAGTTTTGTAATCCATACGTTTATTTTGGATTAGCAGTTACAAGCAAAGGAAATTTAAATGTAGTGCCGCGTCCTTCAATAGACTGGACATCCAGCATAGAACCGTGCGCTTCAATGATATCCCGCACAAGCGAAAGCCCGAGCCCTGTCCCGCCATAACGACGTGTGGATGAACCGTCCAGTTGATGGAATGGCTCGAAGATATCTTTTATCTTATTTGGAGGTATACCGATCCCCGTATCTGTGATGGATACGAGGACAAGATTTTCCCCTTCACGCTGGACGCTGACTACCACGCTTCCACCTGATGGCGTAAACTTGATCCCGTTATCAACAAGCTGATTCACCACCCAGGCGATCTTTTGCGAATCTGCCTGGACGAGAGGTAAGTCATCATCGATCACCGCGTGTAGATTCACACCGCGATCCTGTGCCTTGTTTGAGGAAGATTTAACTGCAAGATTCGCCAGGCGTCGGATATCCACATCTTGTTGGTTGATGCTTAGTTCACCGCGTGAAGCCAATGAAACCATGATGAGGTCTTCGATAAGCGCCTCGAGTCTGGCTGTTGACTGTTGGCTGATCTGTAACGCGTGACGCTGTTCCTCCACAATAGGTCCCATGGATTCTGTGATCAATAATTCGATATAGCCTTTGATATGCGTAAGGGGCGTCCGTAATTCATGAGAGATGTTTGAAATGAAATTGGACTTAAGCTGACTAAGTTCAGAAACGCGTTCCAGGGCTTTTTGCAATTCCGCAGTGCGCTCTTCGACACGACGTTCAAGCGTCCGATTTGCCGCTTGCAGCGCGGAACGCAGCTGGATGATCTGCTCTGTGACAGCCTGGTCAAGTTCGGCGCGTTCTATCAGCTGTAAATCAATCAATGCCTGGCCCAGCATCACCGAATTACCTTTTAATAATTCCTCCTGCTGATGATCGAGCGCCTTCTGCAAATTCTCAGTGTTAATAAGACCTTTCTGAATCAAATATTCCCCCATACGCGGCACAAGCATTTCAGGTGTGAGGCGTGGTTGTTCTGGCATGATGATATTAAAACCCTAAAGGCTTCTCTTGCTCGCAAGATCGTTTGTCAAGTAACACATCTGCCCAGACCTATTTCACGAGTTTTTGAAAAACCATTAGGGTTTTTCAAAAACCCATTCTCCACCTATCATTGTAGCCGATGATTCGAGCGTAAGCAAATCATTTGGATTACAAGTGAAGATGTCTTTTTCAAGCACAATCAGATCAGCCAGATAGTTCGGGGCAAGCTTGCCCAGCCGGTCTTCCATATTGGCGGCATACGCAGGACCGAGGGTGTAGCCAGCGACTGCTTCAGCCATGCTCAATTTTTGTTCAGGGTACCAGCCATCGGGTGAGGGGGAACCATCAGCGCGCCGGCGTGTGACCGCGGCGTGCAACCCCCAAAACGGATTCGGTGATTCGACCGGCGCATCTGAACCGAGGGCAAGCCGCGCGCCGAAATCCAATTGTGTCTTCATAGCATACGCCAGGCGTGAACGCTCCGGACCCCAGAATTGATCTGCCATCAGCATATCAGAGGTCGCGTGAATGGGCTGCATCGAGGCAATAATATTCATCCTGCCAAGGCGTGACGCGTCATCCGGGTGAATGACCTGAACATGTTCGATGCGATGGCGAAGCGTAGGGAAATGATTTTCGTTTTCGTAAGTGCGCAGCTGCTCGTAGGCATTCAGCACTTCGTGATTTGCTCGATCACCGATCGCATGGACGGTCATCCCCAGCCCAACTTGCGCGGCTTTGCGTCCATATTCAAAGAGTTCCTCACCGTCCATATTGAGGATGCCGCGGTTGTCAGCTTCTCCGATATAAGGTTGGAACATTGCTGCAGTATGCGGACCAAGTGCACCATCCATAAAAACCTTGACAGAGCCAATGCGCAGCCAGTCATCGCCGAAGCCTGCGCGCAGACCCAGTTCAAATGCCTGGTCGAGCAATTCAACGGGTATATTTTTGAGCACCCGTAATTTTAGTTTGCCCTGCGCGTGAAGTCGCTGCAATGCCATAAACGATTCACGTCTGTCGAAATCGTGCACGCCTGTGAGTCCCATCTTCCATAAATTGGATTGTGCCTTTTCAATGGCATTTGCAATTTCTTCGATGCCTGGCGCAGGAATAATATTGCCGACCAATTCCATTGCGGTTTCAAGCAAAATACCAGTGGCATTATCTTTTGCGTCGCGTTGGATTTGTCCGTTTTGGGGATCCAGTGTTTGTGTTGTGACGTTGGCAAGCTTCAACGCGAGAGTATTTGCCCATGCTGCGTGTAGCGATTTGGCTGTAAGGAAAATTGGGTTGTTTGGGGCGATTGCATCCAATTCAGAAGCGTGCGGCCAATTGCCCCACACATTTTGATTCCAGCCATGGCCTAAAACCCATTCGCCAGGTTTAGCTTTCTTCACACGCTCTTCTACGCGGCGCAGGCATTCTTCGTTCGTATTCGTTTCACAGTCTATTTTTTGCAGACTGAGTGCATAATGATGCAAATGCAAATGTGCATCGGTGAGACCTGGCAAGATGACACGCCCATTCATATCCTCCTTTTCGGCGTTTGGATATTGAGATAATAAATCATTCGTATCACCAACCGCAGTTACCCGTTCGCGATCAATAACAATGGCAGATGCGATGGATTGTGATTCATCTTGAGTGTAGATGTGAGCGTTGTAGAGGAGTTTCATATTTTGAATCTACGCAAATTTTTTGATCTGTGAAATGTATTATGTCAATTTTTCCAGCAAAGAATCCAATTCCTCATCGGAATAATAATAGATAGTGACGGTTCCACCCTTTTTGCCGTGCTTAAGAGCGACTCTGGTTCCCAGGCTGGATTGCAAACGACGCTCGAGATCGTTCACATTGGCGCTTCTGCTTGTTTTTTTCTTTGATACGGGTTTCTGCCCTGAATATTTTCTTGAAAGCATTTCTGTAGTACGCACGCTCAGATCAAGAGTAATGATCTTGTTTAGCAATTCCTCCTGTCCCTTTGCAGCTAACTTCAGCATCGCGCGTGCGTGACCTCCGGTGATCTGCCCATTTACCAGTGCCTGTTTAACTGCAGCAGATGCTTCGAGCAATCGAATTGAGTTTGTTATTGTGGAACGATTTTTTCCGACACGGGCAGCGATTGCATCATGAGAGAGTTTGAATTCCTTTTCCAGGTGTTGATACGCTTCGGCCTCTTCGATCGCGTTCAAATCAGCACGCTGAACGTTTTCGATCAATGCAAGTTCAAGTAATTGCTGGTCAGTAGCATGACGGATGACTACAGGGACCGTTCTTAATCCCGCTTTGCGGGAGGCTTGCAGGCGTCGTTCCCCTGCAATCAGGATATATATTCCATTTTTACCTGGTGAAACAATCAATGGCTGGATAACCCCATGCTCGCGTATCGACGCGGCAAGATTTTCCAATTCCTCCAGGTCAAATTTTTCACGTGGCTGACGCGGGTTGCGCTGGATCAGGTCAATGGCGACTTGTGTAACACCACTTGCTTCTCCTGATGTTACTGTCTTACCGGTGGGGATAAGAGCATCTAATCCTTTGCCAAGTCCGGAACGTGGAGGCATATATTCTCCTTAAAATGCGATGTAAAGATGGGTATCTGCCCAATTACCGAACAGCAACGCCATCGCCATTTAGCAATTCTTTTGCAAGTGCGAGGTAGGCCTGAGCGCCAACAGAAACCGGCGCATATGCAGAGATAGGAAGTCCATAGGATGGTGCCTCTGCCAAACGGATACTACGCGGCACAATGCTCTTGAAGACCTGTCCCGGAAAATGATTGTTGACTTCTCTTACCACATCTGCAGAAAGCTTGGTACGTGGATCAAACATTGTCAGGATAACGCCGCGCACGCGCAAGCCCGGGAAGAGCGCGGACTGGACTCGTTCGATCGTCTGAGTTAATTGTCCCAATCCTTCCAGCGCGAGGTATTCACATTGGACAGGGACAAGCACGCCATCCCGCGCGGCGACGAGGCCATTGACAGTCAAAAGGCCAAGCGATGGTGGGCAATCGATCAGGATGTAATCATATTTGCCGCTGAGAGATGCAAGTGCATTTTTTAATCGAAACTCGCGGACTGATTCATCAACAAGTTCAACTTCTGCACCCGCCAACGAGGGCGAAGATGGCAGAAGTGAAAGTTGGAGACGTTCGTTGAAAAGAATAGAAGAAGCAGGTAAATCGCCATTGAGCAGCGCTTCATAAGTGCCCATCTGCACCGCGCGTTTGTCCACACCAAGACAGGATGTTGCGTTTGCCTGTGGGTCAAGGTCAACGATCAGGACGCGCTGACCCAGCTGCGCGAGATACGCGCCGAGGTTGATGGCAGTTGTCGTCTTTCCTACGCCGCCCTTTTGATTGACGAGGGTATAAATATAAGTCACCAAAGACCTTCCATCGTCACATGTAAATTTCCTGAATAAAAGCCCGCTTTGGATTGTCGGGGTCTACAAATACTTTCACTGTCTGCCCCACTCTAAGATTCCTGGTGTGACTGTTTCTATTGATTGCATTACTACTCGTCAATTTTTCTCCATGAAAGGAATAAGAATAGCCAACACTGCCACGCCCGCGAAAGAAACCAATGGAAGTTATCACTCCTTTCGTTTGTTCGCCATTTGCAAACACAGATGAGATGGTTTTATATCTCTGAAGCAAGACTGGTATACCAATAATAGTGACACCAATCGCAAGAAACAAGAATAGTTGTAACGCGCTATTCCCGATGGCAAAAAAATATATGGTAAAGCCCACGAAGACAATAGGAAATAGAACAGATAGGTATGAAGGATAATCAGTGGAAATTATGCGAAATAAGGATGGGCTTTGATTTTGCATTTCTTTTCCTCTAGTGCAATATTTCTATGGTGCATTCTTCGATCTCGCGCGGTGTTGGTATCCCATCCAGCCCAACGCGCGTCACCGAACGGGATGCAACGAGAGTCGCAAAACGCGTGGCCTCCCACGGATCACGCGTCTTGAATAAACGGACAAAAAATGTGGCTGCAAAGACATCACCTGCACCGGTGGCGTCAATTTCCTTCATTTCGGGTGCACGGAAGCGACGACGGTCGCCATGCCAATATAGGACCGCGCCGGCTGCTCCTTCAGTAACTGCCAAAACTCGTGTTTGATGCGCCATATGTTCAATGACCTCATCATTTCCGCCAACATCTTCACGGCTGATCACGACGGCACCCGCCTGTGCTAATGCGGTTTCATTATCTGTCCACGCGCGAGGTGAGACCCTGCCATCAGCATCCCAGGTGCGCATCCATCCCTGTGGGGTAATCCCGAGCAGGCTTGGAGAAAATCCCTTTGGCAAAGTTGAATTCATCTCATTTGCGAGAGGACCAAGATGAATGATAGATGCAGTTCGCCAGGCTGTAGGGATACTGTCATAATCAATTCGCGCAGCTTGCGCACGCAAATATTGTATGCGGCCTCGTTCAGTATAAATATTTTCAAACGTTGTACTTTGTGGAGATGGAAGAGAAATAACAGGGATTTCATTCAAAGGCTCAAGAGACGTTTCAGGTCCAGATGCAGTTACTATCCCCACACGCATACCCTGTGCACGCGCTGTCAATGCAGAATAGGCAACTGTTCCTCCCAATCGCGGGCCCGTTGGAGTCAGGTCATGTGCGACATGACCGATCACGAGATAATCCACTGGCTCAAGTGAAACCAGGTTTGACATAAATGAATTATACCGTGAGAAAAAAGTAGGGACACAGCGAGGCTGTGTCCCTACTTGGATTTACGAATCTTTCGGGATAATCGTTACCTTGCGATAAGGATCATCACCGGTACTTTCCGTTGTCACATCCGGGTGATCGCGCAAGGCAATGTGAATGATGCGGCGCTCACCGGATGGCATCGGTTCTAGAGTCTGGCGTCGCCCGCTTTTGGCGACCTGGTCTGCCATACGCTTTGCCATCTGAATCAATTGTTTTTCCCGGCGCTCGCGATAACCTTCCACATCCACAGTGAGCTGCACGAACTGTTGCGTATCCTTACCGACAATCAGCGAAGCAATATATTGAAAGGCACCTAAGGTTTCAGAGCGGCGTCCAATCAGCACACCCAGATCATTACCACGAATATCCACGTTGATGTTGCGTCTTCCATCTCGTTCGGCTGATCCATAATGCGCGGAGACCTGCGCTTGAAGCTTGAGGAGATGTAGCATTTTGGAGATCACCGACTCAGTATGGTCGAGTACTGGGTCGTGTTCGAGCTGTGATTCAGATTCCTTGGAGGGTGTGGAGGACATAACAGGAACAGGCTTCGCCTCAGGCATCGATGCGGGGACCGAATCCGTTTGGAGGCTCTCCGTGCTGCCCGGTGGATTCACCGTCAAACGGACACGCACCTGGTGCTTTCCAAATCCAAACAGACCTTTATTACCCGCATCCAACACTTCAACACTCACTGCATCGGCTGAGAGTCCCAACTCCGCAAGACCTTGCGCGATGGCCTCTTCAACAGTAGGAGCGATGATCTCAAGTGTGGTTTTTTCGTTCATACCCGCCTCCTTATGTTACTTTTTTTGTCCGCCAGGTAAAAGATTGCGCCAATTGACCTTGCCCATTAATGAATATTGAACAATGCTCAATATGTTGCTGATTATAAAGTATACAGCCAGGCCAGAAGCGTAGTTGAGAGAGAAGAAGAAGAGCATGATTGGCATATAAATGCCCATCATTTTACCTGTTGCCGCTGCCTGGTCGTTGGGGTTGGTAGAGGGTGGCATCGTGAGTTTGGTTTGGATATATGTAGTAAGTCCCACAATTACTGCAAGGACTGGAATACTCCAAAGCCCAAACAATAGAGTCCTTTCAGGCAAGCCCAAATCCATCCATAAGAACTTACTGTTCAGCGGAACTAACTTAGCCACATCCAGGAAAGGATATACACTTCGCGAAAGCTTAAGAATGCTCAACGGCGTAGAGCCAATGGCATACGTTATGCTCGGAATCAATGCAAATAAAATGGGGAATTGAATCAGTGTGGGCAGACATGAGCCAAATGGGTTGATACCCTTCTCTCGGTAGATACGCATTTGCTCTTGAGCGAGTTTTTCCCGGTCTTTTGCGTATTTCTTTTGAATAGCCAGCCATTCCTTGTCATTCTGCAATTGCTGCATGGCAGCTGCACCCTTCATTTGTTGCGCGTTCAATGGCCATGTGACAAGGCGGATCAATATTGTAAACAGAATAAGCGCAATACCGAAATTCTGTCCAACCAGGCTATAGATTAATATCATCACATTGACTAGAATGGCAATTACATCATTCCAGCGCAAAAAAGCGAGTACTAAAATCCCAATAACTGCTACAGTTTTCAGTGATTCACGTGATAAGCCCTGCGGCAATTCAGGTTGCTGCACCTGTGTTTGTGTTTTATTTGTTGTATTCTTCATAAAGCCTCATTACTGCTGTGAGGGGAAAGTCCACGCCTGATGACCATCTTCGTTCAGGGCGAGGAGAAAATAATCTGCTTCAAGGTAGGCAATAAGAATATGCCCGTCTGAAGAAACAGGAGTGGTGTATGCCTTGCCATCGCTGGGTTCATCATACCAGAGGGCGACTTTGCCATCAGGGTCAACGGAATAAACATTGCCCGATTCGGTGGCAAGCAGAACATTGTCAGACTGTGCAAGAGGGCTGGCCGTAATGGCACTATCGGGTTTTACGGGTTCCCAATCTAATTTTTGATTTTTCGTATTATACGAGTAGAAATATCCATCTACATCGCTGAAATACAAGTTATCGCCTTCCGAAACGGGGGTTCCCCATATCCAGCCCTTGGTATCTAGTACAGGCTCATGCGCGCCAGTAGCTGGGTCGAATCTTTCCAATTGTTTTGAGAGGGAACCAGCATACAACATGCCATCGGAGGCAAGTACGGCTCCGCCCGGGATAGCGCCACCCAGACCCTCATGCCAGATGATTTCATGGGTTTCGATATCAATTGCATAAACACTGTGGTCCAGAGATGTAACAAAGATACGTTCGCCATCGGTGATTGGTTGTGCCCAAAGCCGGTTTGGACGGTTTGACTCGCCATCCAGAGCGATTTTTTTTATTAGCCGACCATCGTTCAGATCAAGCACATATAAGTTGCCATCTGCGTTGGGAGCGAATAATTTGCCATCCAAAGCCAGTGGTCCAGCCACCCAATGATCTTTCGCTTCAGTGAAGATCCACTCTTCGACTTCAACAGGTTTGGGGCAAATCGCCAAACCAATACTACAGAAAAACCTTTGGAATCCACCGACCGGTGCAGGCAGGATATCAGGAAATTTTTGAGGGTTAACCGCAATCAAACTGTGGTTGATACCTGAACTGCCGATAATGACGAGCCCTTCTGGAGTCACCACAGGAGGCGAATAAAAAGTCAGTTTGGAATCGGCCTGCAGGGGATAATGCCAGCGTTCTTTGCCATCGCTTGAGTTGAGAGCATAAACAAACTGACCATTTGCCAAATAAGCAGTCTGCTCATCTGCACCGAGACCGGGCCATGCAACCGCGCCAGTACATCCGCTCAATACAATAGTGGCAAGTACGATCATAATTACAAATACAAATTTCTTTCTCATTGAAAAATTGATGCTCCTATGGAACAGGGTCATAACCACCAGGGTTAAGAGGGTTACATCTCAGCACGCGCCAGCTGGCCATCAAAGAGCCTTTCAGCGCGCCATATTTGTAAACCGCCTGGTATCCATAATGCGAACAGGATGGATAAAAGCGGCAGGTGTTTTCAGGAAGGCCGCGTGAAATAGTCATTTGATAGAGACGAATGAGCGAAAGCACGGCAATACGCGGCCAGTTGAGGATCGACCGCGGCATATCGCGCAAACGTGGTTCATTCGAATAATCGTGCAGGTGAAATTCAGGATTCATGCCTGGGGATAAAAATCTGTGCACGTTGCAGGAGGTTGAGCAGAGCGCGGTGTGTATCCTCTAAAGTGGCGGATACAAGTCCGGGGCGGGCGATCAAGATCAAGTCCAGGCCGGATGCGATGTCTGGGATAAGAGTCCGCATCGCTTCGCGCAGAAGTCGTTTGGCTCGGTTCCGATAAACGGCTGTTCCCACTGTTCGCCCTGCCGCGACTCCAACTCGCATACGCGCGGGCGGCTGGTCATGAGTCTGGACAATCAACACAACAAGCGGGTGGGCATAGGATTTACCAGAACGCCGCACCCGCTTGAAGTCTTCGGACCGGGTCAGGCGAAACTTTCTCTGCACCCGTTATCTCGAACGCGCTCGGATTGAGTTTCCGCTTACCAGCGGACCTTCTTAACGTGTTTGTTGGCAGTTACCGTCAGTTTATGGCGTCCGCGCAAACGGCGGCGCTTGAGAACTGCACGCCCATCAGCCGTAGCCATGCGCTTACGAAAACCATGCACGCGCACGCGGCGGCGAATCTTCGGTTGATACGTACGTTTCGTCATTCCTCATTCCTCGCTTTAAAAATACTGCTTCTGTATTAATCCCTAAACATAATCTAGTCCATTGCCAGGTTGCAATGAAGCTTTCGTTTAGCTATTTGCGCAGTTATGTAATGGCAGTCAATTTGTACAGACTGGCACAATATTATACCGTAGGGGTTTCGATTCGGTCAATTTAGAATTGCACCAAATTCAGTGCCAGCTTGCTCTGTTCCCATCTAATGAGCTCTACTGCCCTAATTTCTTTTTTCCATTTCGGACGGGGTATACGGGATCAGCCAGTAATTCAGCCAGCTTTTTCGCCCCTTCCGGGCTTGCAACTGCGATAATCTCATCGTTTTCCTGTAAGGTGCTATCCCCGCGTGGCAGGGTCATGACTCCATCTCGGATAATTGCGGCGATCACGCAATGTTCAGCCAGATTCAGATCCTTAAGTTGAATGCCAATTACTTTCGCGCCGGCAGGCACCTTTTCTTCTACAACCGAGTATCGTCCACGACGGATCTTGAACAGGGTTATCATATCGCCAAGAGACATCTCTTCTTCTATCAGATGAGCAAACACATCCGCTGCGTTAAGAGCCACATCTACATGGAATTTATCGTTGAAGAGCCAGGCATTATTCGGGTTGTTCACACGGGCAATTGTGCGCGGCACATCGAACATGGTCTTGGCAAGAAAACACAAGGCCAGATTGGAGGCATCTTCACTGGTCACAGCTGCTACAGCATGGACATCATTGATGCCAGCAGCATTCAAAACACTGATGTCGACAGGATTGCCCTCATAGATCACTTCCGTAGGCAGTTCCTGATGGAGACGACCAAGCAACTCGCTCCGATTTTCAATGAGGCGGACCTTGTAATTCTGGTTGATCAATAAATTAGCGAGACGTGCCCCAGTCCGTCCGCCACCTGCAATTAAAACGAACATATTATGCCTCCGCCTTTTTGGAAAGACGTGCAGTCAGCGCGCCCATGCCCTCGAATGTGGAGCTTACGTTAAGTAAATCACCCTCATGCAACATTGTATCTGCCTCGGGCAGGAATGAACGACCCGCTCTCGATAAAGCAACTGGATAAACTCCTTTGATCTGGTTTAGTAATTCCCCCAATGTGCGGTTATTCCATTCTTCTGGAATAAGCACTTCATAGACCTCTACCTCGCCATTGCCAGGTGAGTAGACCACTTTCTGCAGTGGATTCATCAATAACTCTTCCACACGTTGCGCACCCCAATAGGTGGAGCCAACAGTCGGTAAATCAAACGCCTCAATGATGGAGCGTAGATTTGGGTCATAATTTCGAGCAACTACATTTGGCACATCGTAGAAGGAACGCGCAATATGTGCTGCAACTGCGTTCAATGTATCTGAATTTGTGACCGCGGCCAGCCCATCTGCTTCGCGTATACCTGCTCGTTCGAGCACACTTTCGGCCAACCCTTCACCTTCCAGGGTGCGGCCGCGAAAATCGGGGTGCAGGCGGTTGAAAGCCTGCTTGTTGCTATCCACGACCACTACCTGATGTCCACTTTTGAAAAGTCGATAACAAAGTTCCGCACCGACTCGGCCGCATCCCAATACAATAAAATTCATAAATTACTCCTTCTCATCATTATGTACATGGTAAGGAACATCCGTTACAACGATGCCATGCTTTGTAATAATTCCTCGCGCTGAACGTCTGCCGTGCGCATGTTTCACCAAGGTTTTTCCTTGCAACGAGCGCGGTAGCTTGTATTCACCTTGTCTCCGAATGATTTTGGTTTGATTATCTTCAGGAGTTAACATAAATATTTAATACAGCTTACCAAAAGATACCCCGACCAAAAAATTGCAACGAGTAATTATGATTATAGTCCAAATCATAGGGACTGGATATTCCTAAGGAACTTCTGTGATACTTACACCGGGAATGACAAGCAATTCGCGCGCAATAATTCAACGGTTTGCATATGAAGAGCTTTATGGATTCTTTGGGCGGGTACAAAGTGTGGAGCGATGAATGAACGACATATCCTGATTGTCTTCAGGATCCAGCATGTCAACATAAAAGAACTCTCGTAATGAAAATTCGGTATTATAAGCGGATTATACGTTAGACGGGTTGGGATTCTTGGGGCTGTTCAAGTGGCACTTGCAAATGAAACGTGCTTCCTTTACCGAGGTCGCTTTCAACCCAAACCTTGCCACCATGACGTTCTGCAATGGACTTGACAATCGCAAGTCCAAGCCCGGTGCCGCGCTGCGCGAGTGCCTCGCGATTCGTACCGCGATAGAACTTTTCAAACAAGCGAGGCAGGTCACTCTTCGGAATACCGATGCCGCTATCCTGCACTGCAAAAATCAAGGCAGATGGGGAAGTTTGAAGTTGAATCATAATCTCTCCGCCTTCCGGTGTATATTTGAGTGCATTTTCCACAAGGTTATAAATAGCCTGATAGAGCAAAGACTGATCAGCTTCAATCGCATGAGGCATGTCTTTTGGGATCTCAACACCTAATGAGATATTTTTTTGCTTTGCATACATTTGCAAACTGCCTGTTACACGTTCAAGGATATCAAGCACAGGGATGCTCTCGACCTGCAAACCAACACCGAAATCAATCCGCCCAAGGTCAAGCAGGTTGTTGACCAGCTTCGCCATATTATCTACCCCTTGTACGATCATCTTGGCATAGCCCTTTTGTTGTTCATTCAGGGTACCAGCCATTTCAAGCATTGTTGCATACCCACGCATCAACGTAAGAGGCGAACGCAAGTCATGACTCACGGTTGCGACAAAATCGGACTTTAACGTATCTATCTCTTTGAGTTGCGTCACATCACGCAGAATGCAAACCCGGCCGATCGTCCTACCTTCAGCCGACATCGCGGAGGCCATGGCGAGATAGGTCCTTCCATCAGGCATGCGGATCTCCGCTGAACGTTTCTCTGTGGAGGACGCGAGCAGCAGTTCATTCAAGGCCTTGACCTGGATCGTCCGCTCGACCTCGGGCTTTTCTCCCCGACGAATGGTCACGCCAAAAACATGACCTGCAGCCGGATTCGCCAATATCATACGATTTGACGCATCCGTGACCAGGACCGGGTCGGGCGTGGAGTTAAGAATGGCCTCAAGCTGACGCCGACTTACCTCTACTGTTAGGAACAAACGGATGTTCGTGACGGCCAGTGCAGCCTGGCTTGCAAGCGTGCTAATGAAACGGATATCAGCTTCTGAAAAAATGCGCTGCTGGTTATAGGCCGCCCACAAGACACCATAAAAACGACTCTCATGCCGCAGCGCGACCGCGATCAAAGATTCGGGGTGAGGCAGGTTGGGGTCCATCATCAAGCCGCGGGTCCGGGAAAGAGTCGCCATCACCAGCCTCTCCTGTTGTTCGGTGAGAGCAAGAATTTGTTGATCAAGATGCATATACACATCCTGCTCGATTCCATCTGCAAACCGGAGAGGTGTTTCGACAGTCGTGGGAAGCATATCGCGCACCAGCACAACGCGTGCGGAGCTTGCACCGTTATCAATCACTGCTTCAAGCACAGGACGCAATGCATCACCAATGGTGAGGCTCGAGGCAACTCCCTGGCTGGCAACGAGTAACCGGTTGAGGTCCTGAAGACGAGCTTGCAAACTGACGCGCATCTGCTCGAAAGCGCGGCGTAACTCACCAAGTTCATCCACCCCTTCTATATTGAGTGAGCGATCCAACCTTCCACTTGCAATATGTCCTGCTTCTGTTGCAAGGCTCTGTAATGAGCCGGTTACTGCGCGCAGATTCACTCGCATCGAAATCAACGCAATGATGCCAAGCAAAACAATCATCAATGAGATTGGTAAAGCAATGTTAATTGCAAGCTGTTGTGTCGCCTGTGCAGGGATAGTGAGCACAACTGCCCAGGGATAACCATCTACTGGTTGATAATAGACCAGTTGCCGTGTCCCAAGTGATGCGGTTTCATCGAAGAAGGCCGGCGTATCACTGCGCTCACCCTGGTATACAGTCCATGTTTGAGCCGCCTCAGAGTGATAAACAATCATGCCATCCGCTATCAATAATCCGGCGCCATTGACCTGAGCAAGGCTGTTTAGATTGTTCACAAGTGAACGAGTGTAAGGATTCGCACTCAAATAAGTACGGCCGATTAATACCCGTCCCATTTGGGGAACAGCGGCCAGGAAGGATGTACCCGCTGCGCCTCCTTCGTCAATTGGCGGAACGGTATAAATCTGGTTTGGTATACCTTGTTGGATCAGGGACAATCCCTCTTCTTCTGGCCTGGTAATTTGAAATATGGGTTCGGCCGGATAACTTGCAATAATGTTTCGAGTCTGCATATCAAGAACGACGAGTTGATTGAAAAATGGGATGGATTGAAGACGCTCACCCAGGAACGCGGAGATATCGGCATTTGGATCCTGCAAGCGCGGGTCGTTTGCAGTCTGTGTAGCAAGATTTTGACCGGTCTCAAGAAAGAAAGGCACATTCTGAGATGCGAGTTCCGCTGAACTCTTAAGGCGGTCTCTCAATAAACTACGCGCGGCTGTGCCAGCAATAACCCAATCTCCGACCAGAAGTGTAAGCAAAAGGATAGAGACGATTGTGCCTGTACCGAAAATAAAGCGCGTCTCAATGCTTTTTTCCGATGGCGAAGGCTTAAGCATCCCCAACTCACCCCAACGCGATGGAAAGACAATCGCGATCACTTGGGCTACCAGGCCCGCGATAAGTATTTCTCCAGCAAAGACAATGCTTGCCACACTGAGATTGCTCAACGCGAAGTCTAATCGTTCAGTAACAGAGGCGGTAGTGGAAACCGTAAAAAATGCGCTCAAAACAAAAAGCAAAGCATGGAATAACGTAAGGCTCAATGCGCTTATCAGAGGCTGTCTTAATAACCGATAGACAAATGTGCGATAACGCTGTCGGTTCGCGACTGCGAATAAAGTCCCCATTAAACCCAGGTCAATTGCAGTAAAAAGACTGTGAGTATCCCAGATCCCGCGTAACAAACCACTTATCATGCCTAACCCCGCAGCGGGAAGTGGGCCTAACAAACCGCCGGCCAACATCCATGGTATGGCGGAGAAGATCATCATGGTGGAACCGGGTGGCTCATCTGGCAAGCCAGGCACAGGCAGTGCAGACCCAGTTGAAAATTCCAAACCGAAAAATAAAGTTGCAATGGGTGTGATGACAATCAAGGCGGCGAATATCACCCACGCGCGCGCGCTCCACTTAGGTTGATATTCACGCCAATTTTGAAGAGCTAGTCCCAGCACACCTGCCAACCCAAACCATACGAGCCACCCGGCAATAGAAATGGGAGTTAAATAGGCAAGACGTGTCAACAGTGTTGCCAGGAATTGCATAGGCAATGATTATAGCGTTAATCCATTATCGTGAGGTAGCTTGCTCTTGCGATTACCTAATATTATTGTTTGTAATTTCCGCGATAGGATTCGGGAAGCAGGCTTGCCAGCGATTCCATAATCTGACGCGTGCCTTCGCGCAACATTTCCTGACGATCAGCCTGTTCCCGCAAAAAGAACGGTTTGCCCACTGTCAGTGTGACGTCTGAGCGCTTCCACTTTTTCAAATGCCCATAAATATTTTCATTTTCTGTGCCTGTCATCGCAATTGGAACGATTGGTGCGCCAGACTTCATCGCCAGGAACGCCGCGCCTTCATTGCCATCCTCCAATCCGCCAATGAGAGATTGCCTTCCCTCAGGTGCAAGCACAACCATGCGTCCCTGGGCCAACCCATCCAGTGCGGCACGCAGCGCGCGTCGGTCTGGTCTGCCGCGATGCACCCAAATAACTCCATAGGCGCGGAAAATCGGACCAACAAGCCAATCGTCGTTCAACTCGATCTTCCCCATTCCATCAATTGTGGTTGGGATGGCAGCGCCCACTAAAACCGCATCCGCATCGCCGAGGTGATTAATAACAATCAAAGCCGGCCCCCTTTTTGGGAAATTTTCCGTTCCACGAATGGTGGCACGCATGGTAAAAAAAGTGACAATCTTTGTCAGCACGCGCATGAAAACCCGAAAGGTGCGGCGCGCTGGAGTAAGTCGTGGCAATGCGACCAAATCTGGACGCCACACATCAGTAATGGGTTTAGGCGGGGAGGATGGCTGATTCTGCATAGGCCCCGCGATATTCTTCCGGCAAAAGACCAGCAAGATAGGACATGACCAGGTCCGCGTTTTTCTGCCGCGCTTCATGTCGAGCTGTCCCCTTGGCTGTTATCTCAGGCAGAGCAATAGGTATGCCGATCCGCATTTCGAGCGATGGTCTTTCACCGCGTTTGGCGCGTTGCCAGAAATCCTCGGTTGTTCCGATAAGGCCTGTCGGCAACACAGGCACACCGGTTTGCTCAATAAGGTATGCTACACCGGGTTTTGCGCGGCGCATAGCAGGAACATGCGAACGACCGCCTTCCGGCGCAATCAAAAGAGGAGAGCCAGATTTGAGAATGCGAATGATTTTTGTTAGCAGAAGACGATCATAATCGCCGCGGTGGACGGGAATCACTCCATATCCTTTTAGCAACCATCCCTGGCTGGGTTTATCGAATACATCTGCTGCGCCAATGATTTCCAATTGTTCGGGCCAGAACGCGCCTGCAAATGGAGGATCGAATATCGAGATATGGTTTATCGCAACAATATATGGCTTGCCATAGGGAATGTTTTCCTTCCCCATGACCTTCACGCGTGCCAAAATTTGGAAGATTGCACAGAAGACCGTTTTTAAAACTGGCCTGCTGACCCGAAATTGAAATGGCACATGATATACGTTCGTGTCATTCATTTGCATAACGCCAGAGCCTGTTCAAAGACTTCATCGGCAGTGAGGTTATCTGTGTTAATCACAACCGCGTCTGAAGCTACTCTTAACGGAGCCACATCGCGGGTCGAATCGATTCGGTCGCGCTCGATCACTTTGGCGAGAATATCAGAATAATCCGCTGATCCACCACGTGCGATGATTTCATCATATCGTCTCTTCGCACGTTCCTCGGCACTTGCATCAAAATAAATTTTCAAGTCTGCATCAGGCAACACAACAGTTCCAATATCGCGCCCGACCATCACAATTTGACCGCGCTTTCCGATGCGCCTTTGTTGTTCACTCAGTGCTGCACGAACTCCGCGATACGCGGAGACAACAGATACATTCGCTTCGACATCAGGCAGCCGGGTTTGCCATGTAATATCCTTCCCTGCAACGAGGACATCACAGGCGCGCCCATCGGACTTTGAGGCTGGCACGACATCAATGTGCGTTTTCTCTGCCAGCGCAGTGATCGCGGTTTCATCGCTCAGGCTCATATCGTGGTCCAGCGCGAGCCATGTGACAGCGCGATACATGAGGCCTGTATCGAAAAAAAGATAACCAAGCTCGTTGGCAAGCCGTAAACCGATCGTGGATTTCCCAGAGGCGGCAGGACCGTCAATGGCGATAATGGAAGGTGGATTGGAAGAACTCATTAGATTATTATCCCGCCTTGTGAAGATACCGGGAGCAATTTAATCCCAGGATCATGGTTGCACATTCTCGCGGGCATCCGGGAACAGATCATCGCGCGCCCATAGAATGATGGTTTCATTTTCCCGCGGCAGTTGACGATAGACCACCCAGCTCCACCAATCCGGGTTGCGGATTTGATTCCAGAGTGGTGTTTGTCTCCAGGTGAAATCCTGCCCGCGATAAGCGGATGGCAGGTTTAAGTTATCCATTTGTGGTGTGATAACAAGCGGTGGCGCGACCTGGGGGTCAAGCGCGGAAACAACTTCCACGGCATGATTTCGCAAGACCCACTCCAGTGCGGGTGAATTGATCCCCAAAATGGTCACAGGCTGAGAGTTTATATGACCAAGACTGAATTCAGAGATATCGTTCACACTGGCTAGAAGCAAATCAGCATGCAAAGGCTTTGGGTCTGGCGACCATAATTCCACGCCGGTTGGGTTTCTTAATCCGCTTGCGCCCCAGGCCGTTGCAAGGCTGTAAACACTGAGGAATATCGTAAAAGACCATACCGTACCCAGCCTTGCAGTACGCGGCGACCATCCAAACCCCACCATCAGAATACATACAATCAGAATAGCTGACGCGCCATACAAGATTAGGTAGCGCGGGTTTTGGACCTCACCAAAGATCGGCATCACAGCCGGAATCTGGGCATATGGATTGACAGCAATATTGGAAATGTTAAACCAGATATATATCAGCAGGATAAGCACCGCCATTACTACTACGCCAACCTCCACACGTTCCTCAGCGCGGATGTTGATACTGCGTGAGAGTTCCAGTGCAGTCAGCGCGAGCAATGGGAGGATAACCCACACAAGTTCAGCAGCCTGTCGATAAAATATCCCAAGCAGCAATGAGACAGCAAGCCAAAGGCTCAAGCGATTGATAAGTTCACTTTTTGTCCGAAGGCCGCGAATGATCGAAAGCGCGCCAATGAAAATTCCCAATGGTTCATAAACAAGGAAGACCAGCAGCATCCGTCCCGGGGTCATCACTGAAGGTGAGACCCAGCCCGAGAGATATTCAGGCAGTGATGAAAGCCATGCACTGAATCCGTTAGGAGAAAGGAAGAAAAGCGTGCCACCGAAGAGGAGAGTAATGACGAGGGCTGTAAGGGTTAGACGCAATTCGGTTTTTGGGGTTTCTAATTTATCCGTTATTGGTAACTGGTCATCGGTATTTCTTGATTGCATTCCTTGTGTAAAAAGTCGAGTAAGCGCGAGCGCAAGAATGCCGGCCCAAAGCGAGGTACCGGATAGAAGCGCCAGGCCCGCGAAAATTCCAGCGGCGATGGCGCGGCGATTGATCCACATCCCCCAGGCAAATAGGAGAAAGGTCACTGTCAGAATAGTTCCACTGGCCTGACGCGAGAGAGAGACGAGTCCGGGATCGAATGCAAAGAGGAAGGACAGAATCAACGCGGGGCGCGTGTTGATCTTTTCGCGAAAGAAATAAGGAACAAAAACGAGCGTGCTCCCAACCAACGCTGGGACGAAGCGCGCCATAAAGTTGGTGCTTTCAATGATCGCAAAGAGTATGCTGGTAAAGAGAATGTATGCAGGCTGAGAATCAAGCAAGGGACTCTTGCCTTGCGCGATGTGCAGGGCCTGCAAAGCCAGATTTGCTTCAGAGTCGTTTAGAGGACTTGCCCCAAGTTGGATGTATCGAAGGCCCAGGGCGAGAAGAAAGGCCAGCCAATACAGCCAGCCTTCGTTTTTGAGTCGAGAAGAATTCATAATGGTATTTTACCCTACGGCATTACGTCATTACGGGGAGTGGCGTCAAGGCGTCACTCCTCGTAATGACGTGCGATCATGGCACTTCGTAAATTACCAGATTGCCTTTCTGAAGGAAAGGTTTGAGAAATCGGCTGAATTTCTCTTCATTGACCGGATAGGTGTTGCGCTCGAGATTCCCAACCACAATGTAACGAATGTTATAACGATCGATGATCTGCTGTGCTGTTGTCCAATCTGAAGTTGTATAGAGCGTCTGGATATCATCTCTTCGTGAGCCTTGCAGAGCCTGGTCACGCCATTGTCCCTCATGTCCGGGCCAGCCCAGAACAGTTGGGAGACCTGTAAAGGTCGAAAACCGAGCGTACTCAGTATACTGCCCGCCCACTGCTTCTGCAATCACACCCGGTTTAACCTGTTTCATAACTTGAAAAGCCTGGTAATCATCGGGCATTATGTTAGCAAGATAAGCCGTACCATCCAGCGTGCGCTGTTCAGGATGTTCAGCCTTAAAATTATCGGTTTTGCTTTGCAAACTGAACAGCGGATATACCAATCCAGTACCAATTACAATGACTAATCCGGCTGTGAAAAGCGCCGAAGCCACTCCGCGTAGCTCTGAGGATAACACTGCTACCCCAAAGGCTGCTGCCAAAGATAATAGTATCCAGGCTTGATAGTAGAACTTAAAAATAGTGTTGATTCGGTAACCAAAATTATCGCGCAAGTATAGAAAATCAGGACCAAGGATCAGGAGCACACCAAGAGATAACATCAAAAGAATAAATGACGCAAAATTGTTTTCTGATCTGAACAGAAATGAGAGTGATGGGATCAGTAACGCGAGCAAGGTAAGAAGACCACCGATATAACTTAATCTGCGTGCCATACTATCACGAATGAATGCAGCTATGTCACGCTGCTGTGATGCCAGTACCTGGTTTATGAGCTCAGGTTTAAACTTCAATGCAATAAAGCCAACAACGAACATTGCTGCGAGCAATACGATCAAAATGACCAGCGTGGTCATAAAGCCTGCCCGCCAGTCTGCAGAGGTTTTGCTTTGCCGCAAATAGATCAAATACGCGAACAATGGAATAAAGAGGGTACCCCACACGACCCATAGGTGAGCTCCACGTGTTGGGTACATGAAACTCGGCAGAACGCCGCCTGCCTGTGAATCGAAACCAACATAAAATGGAATGTAAAGCACAAACGCCGTAATGACTAACGGGATCCCCAACAGCAGGATATCTTCAACTCTTTCCCAACTCCAGCCTGCCTCCCGGACCTGAGCCAACGCGTAGCTGAAAACAATCAGGGCCGCGCCAAGCAGAATATCCCATGTATTGAGAAAAGCCAGTCCACCCAAAACAAGTGCTGCTGTGAAAAAACCTGTCTTGTTGATCCTAAGCTCGCCAAAGAAGAGATTTATTGTGCCGCGCCATCCGCCGAGGAACAGATTCAGGGCAACAGCAATCGCCAGCAAATTGAATGGCATTGCCAGCACATGCGGATGCAAATCTCCAAGCAAATACGAGAAGAAGGGAAACTCATCGATGATCTCTAGCGGGGCATGATTCAAATCATAATCTTGTATTACGCGCGAAGCGCGCCACCACCAGAAGAATTGATCCGGTGCCCACTGTAATGGTTGTATGGGTGGCCGGGTCAGTTCTTGCAAATCAAGCCATGTCCAAAACGGTGAGGTAGCAGTGCCATCTGCATTAAATGTCCAGCCAATCCCTTTCCGATGCAGGGACTCAAAGAAGCCTTCGAGATTGCTGACGATCAATAAAAACAAGGGACCAAATAATGCAGCCGGTATAGATGAAATCCCTCTTTCTTGTTCCTTGCCCTTTAATTGATTATAAGCCGTTAAAAAATTGTATAGCAGTCCGTATGCACCCATGGCGCTCAAACTAAAAATGAGGGAAAGCATCAAATTATGCGCGATGCCAGTTGGTGTAGCCGTAAATTTCGCCAGCATGGATGTCATTACATAGCCAAAATGGTAGTAGGAAATAGCAAAGCCTGAAAGCCAGGGGTCATGAGGTGGAAATGTTGGCGACTGTAAAATCGCATTGATGAAGGCGGTTTCCATCCACTTTTCGCCACCTGCGGTGGTAATTTCTGGATTGTTGGCACGGACAAAAGCCATGAGAGCAAAAGCGATGAGGAAGAAACTCTCAGTTGTGAGCATCAGTCGACGATTCCGACTCAGCCAATCTCGGATTTCAGATTGGCACTTTATGAATGCCCAAATGCCTAATCCCCCTAAGATGATGAGTCCCAATAACAACCCGCCAATATCATTTTGTGCGATGCCAAGCGATGCAAAAAGCCAGAATATATATCCCCAGACTAACAGGCCAAACGCGCGCGAAAGAGTATAGCCACGATCATTCAACGCGGGGAAGAGATAATAGGCCAACGGAAAAGTTAGCCAGCCAAGGAAGGTGATGAGGAGATACCAGGAGAGGAAGGAAAGCATTTCGATTTGACGAAAACGAATTTCGGTTACAAATTATGAGTTACAGGTTGGCAGGAATGGTGAATGTGCCATTGGGGCCTGGTTCGAAGTCAATGACTTTGATCACGGCATTCAAATTGATTGGCCCATAAATATGTGGGAATGAATCCCCATCCGGCACGCCCGGAGGTGGAGTTCCGCCGGAGGGTGGCTCCCATTTTAAGGCGGAGGAAAGAAGCGTTGGTTCAATGGCAAGGAGGATGAGTCCACTTTGTCCTTTGTAATAATTTTCTGCTACCGGCAAGACCTGTGAATGAGTCGAGCAATGGATGAATCCTTCCGTTTCCAGGCTTTCGGCGCGATAGTCACCATGCTTCTGCGCATCTTCCCATGCAGTCCTGGACGTGATATGGAAGATCAAGGTGTCACCTCATAGATGACCGTACTGCCATCACGGTATACCGCATTCCAGTAGGTTCCATCATATTCCTCAAACTTGGAAAGCCCGTTGACCGGATCTTCCGATTTATATTCCGCGCGTTCCAACTGACCCACGATGATATAGCGTATATCATGTTGTTTAAGAAAGTCACGCGCGTATTCAATATCAAGCGTTGAATAGAAATTGGTGACCTCTGCAACGCGGGCCTCTACCCAGGTGGAAGTAAAGGCGCGTTGCTGACGTTGATGGAAATTCCAGCCAACAACTCCTGGTAAACCTGTGTAGATCGTATAACGTGTGCACCAACGATATTCAGGGCAATTGGCTTCGACGATCACCGGTGAACCTTTCACGTTATCCTGCATCCAGCGAATGGCGCGGTAATCTTCGCTCAAGTCCAGGCGTTGACCGAAGTCATCGTATTGTGCATATTTCATGAAGGTGATCGAGTCGAGAGTTCGCGGTGCTTCAACAATCCAACGGTCACGTATTTTGCCTGCTGTGCCACTTGCAGTAAATGACGCCGCACCAGCAATGAGCAAAATCATCGCTGTCTGCCAGAAAACTCGCCAGCCGGGGAGCCAGGTGAAGAAGGCCGGCAGTGTCCAGGCGATGGCGGCGCCACCGCTGACGGCCAGTAGTATCCATGCCTGTAGGTAGAATTTGAATATCGTGTTTGCTCGTCCAATATCACCTCGTACAACCACAACATCTACAACGATTGTAATGAGTAGTGCCGTGCCGATCAGGAACAATACAAATCGCTTTGCATCAGGCAGGTTTGGACGCAATAACAATACACCTGCCCACGCTGCAAGGGGCAGGGCAATCCAGCCGACGCTTGTTCCTTTGTATTCAACCTCTGCTCCAAGATGCTGGAATTGAAGTGCAAACAGGCTTATCACAAATACAATGAGTGCGCCCCAGATTACTGGCAGATAGGGCTTAAGTTTTCTCAGCGCTGAAACTGGAGTTGCTGCCATCCATTCACGCGTTTCCCAAGCCATCCAGGATGTAACAATAAAGAGGAAAACTGTCCAGTGCGTGAGATAGGACCAAATCGGAGTATATGGACCCTTCCATGGATCGAGCGCGCTGTATGCCTGGCTGTATGAATCTCGATAAGGTTGATATAAAACAAAAGATAAAATCGTTAATGCAGCCAATGCTCCAATAATTAATAAGATACGTTTTACGATAGATTCTTCAGATGTGTATCGCCAGATGGCATATCCGACTGCTGCAAGTCCAATTGGCAGGAATGTGTAAATATCTGATAGGTTGGTGGGGTACAGCGCACCGATCACCAGACCACCGAGCGCGAATCCCAACCCCGCTGCTAGTGGATTCCGCCATTTGGCGCGCCCAGCCAGCACAGCCAGTGCCCAACTCAAAGCGAGCAATGCCAGCGGCATGGCGATCATATGCGCGTGCAAGTCACTGTAGAGGAAGGTAAAGAGTGGGAACTCGGTGATCTCGTTTCCGGGGCCGGGAGGGATGACTCGGCTTGGAAACCAGTACCAGTCTCCAAATCCGATGGGAAGCGAGGCACCCTTAAGAGTCAAGAGGAAACCGTCAAATGCCCATTTCCAGCGTTGGAGAATCGTTGCATCCGAATTGAAGGCGTCAAGCGCGCCAAGTTGTTGCAGCCTTTGATAAAGGAGTTGAATAGTACCGAGATTGCCGAGGAGAATAGTGAGGAACGAAGCAGAGATGCCGGCAACAAATGCCGAAGGACGAGGAGTCCTGCCTAAATCGTCCGCTGCTTTGCTTTCCGCTTCATCTTTTGCGAGAAGATTCCATCCGACAGAGAATGCGCTGATCCCAACAATCGCAAACAATGCAGGCAGGATGAAGTTGTATGCAATTGTCGGTACGATGCCTAGCAATTTCACTGGCGTGGCGACCAACACAAAACCGTAATAGTAGTAGTTGATATAACCACCTTCAAACCAGGGATCATATGGAGGGAAAGAAGTGCTTTTGAGGATGGCGTTGAAATAGGAGAAATCCATGGGGCGTTCGCCGCCTTTGGCGGGATGCCACATATCAGAATTGCCGAAGCGGATTAATAAATCGATCAGGAAAAAGGCAAGGAACAGCCCTTCTGTCATTAGAAAGTACTTACGATTGTTTCTCCATTCTTCGCGCAACTCTTCACTTTGATAACGTGCCAGCAAAACTCCTGCAATGAGTATCACACTGAATGTACCTGCTATCGTAGCGCGTGTGTACGGAACACCGACTGACCCTGCCATCCATGCGAGATAGCCAAACAGAACCAATCCCAGCGCGCGGCCGAGGGGGTACCCCTTATCTGCAAGGCCAGGCATTGCCAGTCGTATCAGTGGATAAACTGCCAACCCCAGGATAAAGATAAAAAGATACCAAATGATGAGACCCACAATGGGATAACGATTTTGGATCCAATCATAGCTGAATAGCTGAGACCATGTTCCACCTGCGCGCTGTTGTGCAAGTTTATCTTCCGGTAATAGCAGGTTGGAATAATCATCAAACTGAGGCGGGGTGAGTCGAACTACCTTCGCTAGATCAACAGTGCTGAGAATAGACTCTACCTCTGCTGCATTGAAATTCTCATTCTTCTTGAAAATCAATACCTTTGGATGATCGTAGAACGTGAAGGCTTCTTCTGCTGGCTGGTCGTTGATCACAATTGAACCAAGCGTTGGATAATCTTCAAACACGGCGACAAGATCGAATCCTAGCCTACTCTTGTAATCTCCTGGTTTTGCATTGTAGTAACATCCGATGATGTCCTGGTCTTCAGGGCAGCCCATGAGTTCGCGGTAATATAAAGTGGTGAGGGGATACCGTTCAGGCAAACGCGTGATCTGCGAGTACTGATGGTTTGTAGGAATTAAGATGTAATCGGTCTGGTCGAGCGTGGTTACAAAGCGGGTTAGTTTTTCGGCATTATCATCCCAATAGACTTGCAGATTGAGGTCTCCGCGATAGATTCCTCCAAATGCATCGTAGTTATCCACGCGGAAAGGAAGCCCATAATCGTAATCTGTTTCGTTTGAGATGGAAGCGCCGATGATGGAAAGCAAACCAGAATCGACCTCAAGCTGAAGGTAATATTGAGTACCGCGTTTCACTTCAATGGGCTGATCGAGGGTTAAGGTATATGAAGCGCCACGCGGGTCCTTGGAGGTCCCAAACTTTTCTGTCAACGAAGCACTTGCGATTGATTGATCAGGCGTTGCAATTGGCTGCTCTGAAATAAACAGACTTAAGGTGTGAGGGTTGGATACCGAAGTTAAATCTACATTCGCAACATGCTCTACCGCAATCGTATTGAGAGTGCCTGTGGTTTGTGGAACAAAAGTTGTTATATATGGACTGTCGGGGGCAACGGTACATGGTTCTGACAGATCAATGACTTGTTCCGTTGCTTGATCGACACCCTGAATCAAGACATTCAGGGGTCCACAGACATTCACTGCTCCCTCATTACTATTCGTTTCCAATTTCAGATAATAAGTTTGATTCGCTGTAAGGATGGCGGACTGATCGAAATTGGCCACTTGAGAAATACCATTTGACCCATCCTCGGATGACATTGCTGTAAGAGCAGATGCAAGTGGCTGTGGAGCATTCAGGTCTTGCCATACCGTCAAATACAACGGAGACGATACCTGGTCCGATACAGTTGTAACATGAGCGAGCAGAATTTCCTTTAGCAGGCCGTCATTTTGGGGAATGAAAGTGGTTTGGTAAGGTGCGTCCGGCTGGATAAAAACTCCAGTCGGAAAAGGTAAGGGCTGGTTATAGACGGAGCTATCTGACCTTTGAATTTTCAAATTAATGGCGCCAGGAATATTCTGATAGATCCAGCGTGAAGCCGCGATGCGCGGCTCGTCGCGAAGATAAATACTTTGGAAAGCAAACGCCCAGGCGGCAGTGAGAACAATAACAAGGATCCCAACAGTTCCCGCAAGAACTTTTGAGAAATTAAATCGTTTAAACGTTTGAACGTTTAAACCTGCCAACTCGAACACGAACCACGCAGCCATCATCGCCAGCAATGGATAGATAGGCAGTTGATAACGCATCGTTGGGTTGAACTGAAGCGATTGCCAGATAAAATAAGCCGCTGTCCAGCCCCAAAGCAACGCGTGACGCCATTCGCCTTTGAGGATTCGCCAACCCATGTAAAGGAAGCCGGCCCAGGCGAGAATGCCAAGCGGAAGCCCAAGACCCCAAAGCGTTAAGTTTGTGAATGAAAAGAGATGAGAGCGACGCGCCCACTGTAGATTCCACGGGAGGTCGGCATCACCCTTTGCCTGAGCACGTTGTTCCTGGATGTTTGCAGTCCATTGTTTACTGGGCAACAACCCATCGAAGGCATAAGGCTGGAAGATACGGAAGGAAATCGCAGCTGCAAGCCCACCGGCCATGAGACAGGCAATGATGAGGAACCAATAATTGGTATTTACACTACTTGAGTTGCCATTGCCAAAGGTGACATCATCTTGAACTTTATTTTCTTTTTTACGTATAAAGTAGCGTAGAGCAAATGCGCCCGGTAAAAGAATAGCTAAAGGATATATGTTTACCTTGCATGCCAGCGCCATGCCATATGCAACACCAAATCCGAGGCTGTAGAGAAAAAGAGGATTGGTAACCAATAATTTGAGATTTACAAGGTATATGCTCCTTGAAACAGTTGATGAATTGGTGAATGAAGGTTGAGGAGTGCCGGTCGGCTCGTCAGAACCATCACCTGGCAAGGCATTTAATGTCATTTCTTCAGTTTCTAATTTCTTCTCTCCATGATCCAAAATCAATACTGCAAAGTAAATCGCCAAAAACGCAAATGTATTTACAAACAAATCTACTGTGAAGAAATGTGACTGCTGGATCTGCATCACTGTGAGTGCGGAGAATAACGATGCAAGGAGTCCCACATGGCGGCCATATAACCGCGAGACAATCAGGTACAGGAAAAAAATTGCAAACAGGTCTGCCAGCGCGGAGACCTGACGGCCAAATATCCTTAAATTTGTTTGATCCAGGGCTTCAGCAGCGATGCGGGTAAAAGTCATTGGCAGGTTGCCATAAACATAAAAGGAGAAGCCGCGGTTATATTGATTGAGCGTGGAGGCACCAGAGTTAAAATAATCCCCGATGCTGATCCAGCGCTGTTGTTCTGCAGGGCAGGCTTCTATAGGGATATTTGGGTCAGCGCATTTATGTGCGCGCAGGTTTTCAAGCACGCTGGTGAAATGATTTTCATCAGGATGTTGGTGCTGTCCCTCACCCCAATTCACACCTGTTAAACGTAAATAGCCTGCCAGCGCAAGCACAAGCAGAAATAAAACATCATAAAGCCAGAAATATTTATCGCGATTCATTCAGCTCTAGCCACCGGCCTTAGCAGCGAGGATGCCGCCAGGAGTAAATTTTGTGAACTATTGACCTGGTACCAAGAAAATCCAGAAATCATGGCCGGGCACATCCGAGTCAAACATGCGCAACTGCCCATTTGGGTATAGCTCATCCAAGACGTCCAGTGAAGCCTGATCGTTCCCGTCAGGGTTTTCAGTATCAGCTTTCACCATGAACAACTTCGGTCCGGTCAATTCTAACGTGACTGCCAGATTCTCGTGCCACACAGCCATATCACGGTCCGGGATGCCTGCCCACACAGCTGGCAGGCGCGTATCCACCCAATATGGGAATGGCACGATCCAGACATTTTCCGTTGTGCCATATGTCTGCTCAAACTCCCTAATTACCTTACCCATGTCAGACGTATTCCATGATGACTGCCTGAAAAGCTTGTAATATTGGTTGAAGACCAGATCATAATTTTGGGATGCAGAGACATACAACAGGATTCCGGCGAAAATCCACATCATGAGGCTTCGCATCCCTCCACGCCCGAAGCCGGTGAGGAGACCATCAAGTGCCATCGCCCCGACAATGAACGCTGGGATATAGGCGCCTCCAGCACGGTTGAGCGCGGGATTCTCACCTGGGAATGCCAGCGAAAGAATGGATGGCATCAATAGCAATGGGATGGACACAAGCAGGAACAGATCCAGCCAATGACGATGGCGGATATACCGAACAAGAACCAATGCAACACCTAACAGGAACAGGGCTGCTGAGACCGTGTCCAAAGCAGGGCGACCGGGGACGGAATTTACCCAAATCTCCCCATCGTTCACATTGAACATCTTAAGAGCATTCCACGTATTCGAAAGGAATATCTCATGTGCAGGTCCGGGTAGAGGTTGTTCCACGCTACTTAGACGTGTGAACGCGCGAATGCCAAACATTGCCGGGTCGTCATACCAATATCGCAGAAGCGGAAGGAAAACAAATAAGGATGTCAATCCAACCACTGCCAGCCATATGATCGCTTCCCGGCGCGCACCTCTGGACTGTGAATGAAGCCAATAGATAACAAATGCGGCCACCACCACAAAGGGCACAATACGGAATGGGCTGTATCCATGCAAACCAATTCCTAAGAAGATACCTGAAAGCAGGAAATCATTTCGGTGCCGGGTTCGCAGGCCACGGATCAGGAAGAAGAGCGTGGCAGCAACAAAGAGAGGATAAAGCGGAAAACGAAGTCCAACTCTGCTGATCACGTTGGGCCAATATCCAATCCCCACCAAGATGAAGGCCAAGAGTCCAACACGTTGCCCGCCTATCTCTTTCCCCAGCAAATAAACGAAGGGCAGAGTCAAAAAGCCGAGAATGGCTGTGCCGAGCTTAAGACTGAGAAACGAAAAGCCAGTGCCAAACAGTTTCGCAATTAGAACGGTCCAATACATCTGGAAGCCTTCGCGGCCCGTGTTACGTATAAAGAAAATGTGTGTTTGTCCCTGCGACACTTCGTATACGTCGAGAATTTTTTCAGCATGATCACTGAATGGCTCTGGAGGCACACTGCCGGTTTGATAAAAGCGGAAGAAAAATACAAGCACCGTTGCAGCAATGATGAGCAATGTCCAGCGTGAAATATTGATTGTCCATGAATCACGTCGGAGAAATGTTGATGTCTTACTAAATACAGATCTCAAAGCGCTTTGATTTAGCCAAAGTGCCCATATCAGAAACGCAATCGCAAGACACCATACAATGAGATTCGTTCTTGTAAAGAAATTGCCCTTAAATATTACAAATGCCCAAAGCCCAAGGATGATGCTAATAACTAATGCAATCGGACGGTATGTAAGTGGATCTGTGCCTTCGGAAGTTTGTGCACTGGGGGCGAGAGTCCACTCACCGCGATAAATTGCCCACGCTAGTAGACCAAATGCTGCAATGTAAAGAGCAATTCCAAGCGACACGCTGGTGGCAGGCGGCTCGAATCTGCTCTGACCGATCAATGCGAGGAGAAGCGCCAGCAGCGAACGCCACGGAAAGGGCGTTAACGGCTGAAGGCGGGCTTCTTGAATGGATGGTTTCTCTTGAGAATCAGCGACGGGTTTGATGACTACTGGTTCAACCCGTTGAAATTCGGATGGCTCGACAGGTTTATGCGGAACAACTTTATCCGCTTGACCACCATTTGTGGATGGAGATAAAGGCTGTTCCTGAACTTCCTCGAAGAAATCAGGGATTCGAATCCTTTCGCCCCGGCCAAACCGAAATAATGACTTGACATAATCAAGGACACTGGGCTCATCGGGCTGGCTGTTGTTTTGGAGTTCGTCGTTCATTTATCCCTATGTTTTACTTGCAATGACCATAATACTCTCACCCCACCTCATGGGCAGGAAGACAAAACCAGAGATGGCCTGGAATCCACCCAGCGAACCGAAGGTCAACTTTTGGATTTGTTTTGGAATGATCGGGATGTAAGGCACATCCCAGAAACCATCTGAAAACACGCGTTGAATTCTAAAGCCTGCTTCTTTAATGAACGAAAGCCATTCAGTGGGACTCTTCAATGATATGTGTGTGGGATCCTGATAACCAATCCACTTTTCGCCCTTCCATGGCTTGAGCAGCGAATCGAGATTCGGCGTGGCAAGGATCAGTGTGCCACCTTCTTCAGTGACTCTTCCAATTTCTGCTATCGCCTTTTGGGGATCAGGCAAATGCTCAACAATGTGTTTAATAATCACAACATTAAATGTACTATCTTTAAATGGAAGTTCCTGCGCGCTCGCGGTTTGTAAAGCTGACTTATCTACCACGGATTTCGATTGTTTCACCGCCCAATAATTTACATCCATTCCATAAGTTTCAAATGAATCTTCCAACTGTCCCACCAAATGCCCAAGACCGGAGCCGACCTCCAGCAAGCGCGCGCCACGTTTCCCATAGCGGCGTGCAAGCTTCGCGTAGAAACGATTCGACCACCAATACATACTGTATTTGGCGAAGGTGATATCAGCATAGGTGTGCGTGGAAAAATATTTCTCGTCGAAGGGCATGGTCGAGACAAACTCTAAAATAATTCAGATCAATGTTCTGATAAATACCTGCTGGGTTAATGGCAAGACGTTCCAGCTTAGTAAAGGATACTTTCCGGCCCTGGTCCCTACAGGATCAAGGCATTGGCAGATTGAATATTTAAGTCTTCATCGGGAGGACATCCTGCAAAATGCGCAGTCATGAACTGGAAGATCATGACCGCACATTACGGCTATTCTTATCTCTTCTTTGCGATGTAGAATGTAAACGTCCCATCCTTCACTGGCTCAGTTGAGGCATATCTACCTACATAGCGTTTCGTCATCGCGAGATTCCATTGGGTGGGGGCGATGATCCACCTGCCAGTGAGCAACCGTGCAAACACCGAGGGGACGCCGAAATAATGTCCCCATTCTAACACGCGCATAGCAGAGGGCGAAAAATAATGCCAGTACCGTATCATTTCAAATCCCGCGCGGTCCAGACGTTCCTTCCAAACATCTGGTTCGTCTGCGTGCTGGACGCGTGAGATGCGGCGAAACCATTCTGTATATGATTTGCCGAAAACGCGGGACATTGAAAGTTCGCTCAGATATCTCGTATTCGGTACACAAAAATAAAACGGCGCGTCCTTCTTTAAGACACGCGCGGTCTCTGTGAGTACCGCGTCAATATGCGGGATATGTTCGAGCACCGAGTTACTAAAGCCGCTGGCGAAATATTCTGACGGAAATGGTGATTTCGCACCATCGGCTTCCACCAGGGATTTGTACGCGCCAAACTTCTTGGCTTCATGGATTGGTCCGTGCCAGGGATCGAGTCCCACATCAATTTTTTGCTCGAATGTCAACGAAGCAAAATGACCATCGCCACATCCCACGTCATAGATTGGCGCCAGAAGAGGCAAATCCTGATAATATGAACTTTCCACCGCGCGCAAAAAGGCACGGAAATACGGAAGGTCTCGCAATTGAAGAAAAAGAAAATCCTTCGATTTAGGATTTTCTCTAGATGATTGACGAATCGCCATTACCCCATCAACCTCTTGAACAACTTCTCATATTCCTGCGCAATCGAATCAGGATTATATGTCTTCTTGATGGCTTCCACATCACCGCGGAACTTTTCCGGCTCGGTCAGGACATCGAGAATCGATTCCGCTAAATCATCTGAATCCCCAATTTTGGCCACGCGTCCCATTCCGTGCATCATGACCGGCTGCCTCACCCCGGGCAACGCGGATGGAACGCAGGGTACTCCGTTCATCATCGCTTCGATCTGGACGAGCCCAAAAGCTTCAGTCGAGTTCAAGGAGGGGACAGTCAATACATCGAGGTTGGGATAGAATGCCGCCATTTGGACAGGGTTAAGGTTGCCCAGAAAGGTCCAATGACCTGCCGTTTCGTATTCGTGAATGCGCGGCATGAGTCGATCTGAATAAGCCTGTTCACCCATTACATTTTCATACGTGCCCGCGAATAACACCTGTGCCCTGGGATATTTATTTAAAATGAGAGGCAATGCATCCAGCAGGACCTCGATCCCCTTTTCGGCGGCGAAGCGCGCAGCCATACCAATAACAGGTCGCCGTTCTTTAACGTGATGTTTCTCAGCAAAAGCCTGGACCGCGCCAGGACGTGGATCCGGTAGTTCAACCGGAGGCAGTATCGGGGTAAGCTTGGAGGCGTAGCGTGAAAGATAGGGAGAGTTATCTGCGTAATCTCGTGTATAGGTCACAATGTGATTCGACAACATCCCTGCCGTATTATTCATTAAATGAACGACTGTATTTACAATCCGATTAAAGAGGCCGGGCGGCAGTAATAAGTCACAATGATAGGTCAGCACGGCCGGCTTCCCTAAAAGACGACCGCGTAACGCCACGCCCGGCGCGTCGAATTGAGGCAAATGCATTTGAACAACATCGTGCTGTGCCACCAGTTTTGTTGCCACAAGCCCAAATGTGGGAGCAATTACTCCCTTGCTTACACGCGCCGTCACCGGGACGCGAATCACTTTGATGCCATCGATTGTCTCTTCACGCTGCAGTGAGGGATCGAATTGAGTGGTCATCACTGTCACTTGATGACCGCGTTTGGCAAAGGCGCGGGCGAGCCGCTCAGCATAAATGGTAAGGCCGGATGTGTGTGGCCGGTAATAAGTAAGAACTGTGAGGATTTTCATCTGGGTTCCATAGGTCTCAAGCCCCGATGGAGCGTGGCGAAATTATAACCGAGAGGTATGAGCAAGCTTTAATATTGATAGAATCACTACACTGAGGCTATGGATGAATAAAAAACAACAGCTTGTAACCTGGATCTTGGTGACGTTTCGCGAAGCGGCATGGGCGCCACTCGGCGTCATCTGTATTTATGCAATTGGCCTTGCCTTTGGTTTGTATGATCTATTCCCGCCATTGGACATCCCAAGTCATCTTTTAGGCGGCGCCGCGATCACTTACTTATATAGATCCGCGATCAGGAATTCGCAAACTATGGTGGGAGATATTCCCGATCTCATTCACACTATTCTTGCTTTTACATGCACTGGCACGACTATTATCTTTTGGGAATTTTATGAAAACGCGGTGGATTTTTTCCTTCGTACGCACATGGTGCGCGGACTTGAAGATACAATCCACGATATGGTTTTTGGGTTAATTGGAGCTTTAGTCTTCTCGTTGTTTTATAAACGACGTTAATTAATAAAAATAGCTGGGATAATATTTACAGGTACGGTTCGTTAACTTCCTTCAATTTGCGCTTTAATTCATCGAGCAATTCCAGCGCAGTCCCTTTTTTCGATGAATACAGATCTATCATCTCATCGGGGTCAGACTTAATATCAAATAATTTTACAATTTCAACATTCCCCGTTTCAGGATACCCGAAGTAATAATGAAGTTTGTAATTTTCCTTGATCACTACAGTCGATGCTTCGGTCAGCGGGGCATTTTGGGGGTTGTCAATCGCCTGCACCACATAAATATTCCTATTAGAGTCTGGATTCGTGGTTGCATAAGGCGGCATGACGATGCCCTCTTCCCACTCTGGAGTTTTATGTCCAGTCACATACGATAGGGTGGACAATACATCAACCGCGCTTGTGTAATCATGGATATCCATTCCTGTATCGCGACCCGGCTCAAAAATCAGCAATGGGATTCGGACAACCGGCTGGTGCAAAAGCTTCGAGCCATGCCCGGCGAAACCGCGTTCGAACATCTCGCCGTGATCAGATGTCAATACCAGCCAGGTGTTTACGAGCAAGCCAGATGACTCCAACTGTTCATAGAGCTTGCCAAACTCCCTGTCACAATACAGGATGAACTCGTCATATTCCGTGCGCTTCATTGGCAGGTTTTTGATGACCTGCCTGACGAGGATATCAACCGGTTTTTCTACATCTTTGAAGCCATCATCCTTGAACACATTATAGAACTCGCGTGGTGTGCGATAGGGATAATGAGGAGGCATAAAATGGAAATATCCGAAGAAGGGTTGGGGAATTTCGGAGAGCCTCTGACCCACAGCGTGGATAGCCGTTTCCAGTAGATAGCCGTAATCGGCGCCGGTGGTGGGAATCCCACGCGGAAAGATTTTTTCGAGATCCTCTATTCTCTTTTCCTGAATGCTTTCATAGATGTGCGAGAGGAACAGGGAATATGCATATCCTCCGTTCTCTTTTATCCGCATACTGCGAAGCCAGCCTATGGAGGCGATATCATCATCGTTTTTGAATAACGCTGAAATCAACGTGTCAAAAGATTCGAGAAAGTAAGCCTCCCGGGCGATGGGTTCATCAATATATTGATGAAACTGCTTCAATAACGTATTTGCGAACCCGTTGTGAGTATAGGAAATGCGATAATAATCCTCGAAGGCGCTAAAAATATTGTTTTTTACGAATGGATCGGCGACCTTCTGATTATGATCAAACGCCCTATGCGTCCAGGGTAGCACACCTGTCAAAAGGGAACCGGCACCAGGAGTGGTGAAATTCCCTCCGGCAAAGTGATTGTGATAGACCACGGCGCGCTTCGCCAGCCTGTTGATATTCGGCGTGGTCTCGCGGGCAAACCCATAGAGAGAAATATCATACGCAGAGAACGCGTCGAAAACGATAACGATTACGTTCTTTTGATTTCCCTGAAGTTGTTGTGGCGCATCAAAGGTTCGCAGCAGGCGTGGTGCCGAAAGGCTTAAGGGCAAGAGTCCCGCTAGCTTCAGAAAATCGCGGCGATTAAGCTGGCTGCTCATACGATTCACAGTATGCCATGGAATGTGGAATCATATTCTTCTGGCTAAAACAATTCTCTATTCTTGTTGATCCAATCAAATAACAATTCCATTCCCTCCTCCAGATCGATCTTTGGTTCCCAGCCCAGCTCACGCTTCGCCTTACGGAGGTCGGCATAAAAGACTCGTTGATCGCCAGGTCGCCAGTCAGCACGCGCGACTTCGATCTTCCTGCCCACCAACCTCTCGAGAATGGGACCAAACTCGGCCCAAATGGCCATCACATTGCGCGTCCCGCCGCCTACGTTGTAAACCTCACCTCTTACTTCATCGATCTTCTCGATTGCCAGGTCGTAGGCATTCAATAAGTCATTCACATGTAATACATCACGCACTTGCTTGCCATCGCCACAAATGGTGATCTGTTTTCCGGTGACGGCTGCGATCATCATCCATGCCAGCCAGCCCTGATCCTCCACACCGAATTGACGAGGTCCATAAATGCAGGATTGACGAAAGACCACGGAACGCAATCCGTAAATCCGCGCGTAATCGCGCACATATTGATCGCCAGTCCCCTTGCTGCAGCCGTAAGGTGAATGAAAGTCAAGCGGCTGCTCTTCCGAACAGCCATGTTCGAGGTTTGCATACAACCAGCGCGTCGCTTCCTCGATAATTTCCACGTCCTCCATGCCGCCATAAACTTTGTTCGTGGATGAATAAATAAAGATCGGGTTCCGTTCCGATAAACGCGCAGCTTCCAGCGTGTTAAATGTTCCCAGGGCGTTGGCTTCAAAATCATCTCTCGGGTTGACTACGGATGTCGTGACTGCGACCTGCCCCGCCAAATGGACGATGACATCCGCATCTTTTGCAGATTCCCTTAACAGGTCAGCGTCGCGCAAATCTCCGACGATCAGCCTGAACGCGCCTTTTCCAAAGGTTTCCTCCAACCAGGCGATATTACGCGGAGCGCCTCCACGTGATAAATTGTCGAAGATGGTCACGTTTGCGCCGCGCTGAATCAACCGATGTGCGTAGTTCGATCCGATAAACCCCGCTCCCCCGGTAACAAAATAATGACGAGCCATTGTTCTCCTATTACCACTATGTCACACTTGTACCTGCATGCAAGTGCAGGTGAGCAATCTTCTAATTCAAGGAGATTGCTTCAGGCAGAAGAGCATTGCCCTCGCAATGACATTTAATTCCTAATAACCGCGATATACAGTCCTTCTGCGAAAGAAAGGCACCATAATCAAACCGAAAAGAAACCCTCCAACGTGTGCCCACCAGGCAATTCCACTTCCGGCGCTTCCCTGCATGGCGAACAATCCGGAATACAACTGGGATGCAAACCATAATATTAAGAAAAGAATCGCCGGAACTTCCACAATCGTGAAGATGAAAAAAATAGGCACGATGCTGGCAATGCGCGAACCGGGAAAGGAGACCAGGTAAGCACCTAGCACACCTGCGATGGCGCCACTTGCTCCGATCATGGGAACAGAACTACTTGGCAAAATGAAGACCTGAAGAGAAGCTGCAGCTATTCCACTTAATAGATAGAAGAGCAGATAGCGCATGCTGCCTACTCGCTCTTCGATGTTGTCGCCGAAGATATACAGCACCCACATATTGCTGATGATATGAAACCAGCCTCCATGCAAAAACATGGCTGTGAAAACCGTCAGCCATTCCTGCTGTGGCTTGGATAGTAGCTCCGCAGGAATCAGTCCCCAGGTGAAGATGAAGTTTTGCAGTGCGTTTTCCCCAAGCTGCAGTTCATACCAGAAGACTGCAGCATTCGCGAGGATCAGCAGCCAGTTGATAAAAGGGAATTTTCTTGTGCGAATCGTATCATAGAGGGGAATCATGCCTGGTCACTTTTTGCTCTGAAATTTTTTAGTTGTTCATATATTCCTGAAAGAGTCTGACCTTCGCGCAAGAGACCAAGCCCACCGATGACACCACTGTTTATATAGTTATACAAACGGCCTGTCAGAGCGACCGCCAGTGCTTTGGATCCATCACCTGTCAATAATGTGATCGCTCCACCGAACGCTCCCTCAAAGGTGCCAACCGCTCCT